>JBKJVY010000193.1:0-7049 GCA_046717185.1 Thermoanaerobaculia bacterium | reverse complement strand
TGCTGGAACGGGTGGACGTCCGGGAACCGCTGGAAGATCCACCCGGTGAAAATCTCCTTCTCCCCCTGGACGACCGCGATCCGGGCCGCCGGGTTCTCCTCGGCGGTGCCGGTGGAGGTGATGGTCTCAGCGCTCATCGCGAAAGCCGGGAGGTAGACGTCGGCTCGCACCTGGAGGTCCGAGCCGGGCAGCGGCGTCGGAATTCCGATCGGAACCTCCAGGACCCCCTCCTTCGAACTCTCGGCGTCCTTCCACCCGATGCGGACCCCCGAGAAGGCCGCGATCGCCTCGGGCGGCACGACCAGCTGAGTCGGCGTGCTCGGCGCGGCATCGGAGCCGGCGGCGGCGCCAATGTCCTCGCGCTCGTGCGAGACCGCCATCCGGATGTTCGGGTCGGGGCGTCCGCGCTCGCGGCACGCGACGAGCGGCAGCGCGAGGGCGAGGATCAGGAGGCGAACCGCCGGAGAGGAGCTCATCGCGTCCTTCGGCGGCGGGACGATCGCGGGGGGGCTTCCGCGGACTTCGCGGTCCCGCGGGGCCGGGCGCGCTCGGGCGTCGGAACGCCCTCCGGGCGGAAACGCTCTCGGCCGGCGATTCGGAAGTCGAGCCGCCGCCGCACTTCGTCGATCGCCTTCAGCTCGACCGAGACCGGGTCCCCGAGTCGGAAGATCTTCCCGCTCGAGCGACCCCGCAGGCGGTGCTGTTTTTCCTCGTACACGTAGAAGTCGTCGCCAAGGCTCGACATCGGGATGAGACCCTCGACGAAGAAGTCCTGGAGCGTGACGAACAGCCCGAACGAGGTCACGCCGGTCACGAAAGCGTCGAACTCGCGTCCGAGCTTGTCCTTCATGAAAACGATCTTCTTCCAGAGGAGGCTCTCCCGCTCGGCGGCCTCGGCCCGGCGCTCCCGCTCGGAGGAGTGCGTCGCCATCGCCGCCAGCCCTTCGTTGACCACCTCGAAGTCGCGGGGCGGCACTGGCCGGCCGGTCTCGAGGAGGTGCGAGAGCTGCCGATGCACGACGAGGTCCGGATAGCGCCGGATCGGAGACGTGAAGTGGCAGTAGTACGGGGCGGAGAGCGCGTAGTGTCCGCGGCACTCCTCGCTGTAGACGGCCTTCCGCTGCGCCCGGAGAAGGAGGTCCGCGAGAAGGCGTTCCTCCGGCTTCCCCTCGATCGACTTGAGGACTTTCTGGAAGGCGGAGGGAGGGATTTCCGCGAGGTCACCCTTCAACGAGTAGCCGAAGCTTTCGAGCACCTCGCGCAGGTCCACGAGGCGGTCCGGGTCGGGTTGGTCGTGGACGCGGTAGATCGCGGGCTGCTTCGCGAAAAGGAGCCGCTTTGCGACCGCCTCGTTGGCGGCGAGCATGAACTCCTCGATCAGGCGGTGAGCGACGTTGCGCGACTCCGGCACGATACCGACGACGAGCCCCGCGTCGTCGAGAACAACGTCCGCGTCGGGCAGGTCGAAGTCGATGGCGCCGCGCGCCTCGCGTCGCTCGCGAAGTCGCAGCGCGAGCTCCCCCATGGACAGGAAGTCCTGGAGGAGGGGCCCATAACGCTCGCGGTCGGCGGCGGTTGGATGCGTCTCGAGAAGCCGGGCGACCTCCGTGTAGGTCATTCTCTCTTCACTTCGGATCACGCCCTTGACGAACTCAGCGCCGACCACCGTTCCCCGGCGATCGGTCTCGAGAATCGCGGACAGCACGAGGCGGTCCACCCGCGGGTTCAACGAGCAGAGGCCGTTCGAAAGGTGTTCGGGAAGCATTGGAAGGACGCGACCGGGGAAGTACACGCTCGTCCCGCGCGAACGGGCTTCGTCGTCGAGACCCGTTCTCTCCTTGACGTAGTGCGAGACGTCGGCGATGTGAACGCCGAGCCGGAACCCGGTGGCGGTCTTCTCGATCTCAACCGCGTCGTCGAAGTCCTTGGCGGTCTCGCCGTCGATCGTCACGACGCGCCGCCCGCGGAAGTCGCGGCGGCCGAGCAAGTCTTCCATCCGCACGGCCGCGGGGAACTGCTCCGCCTCCTCGACAACCGGCTGGGGGAACCGGGTCGGGAGACCGTGGGAGCGCAGAACGATCTCGATGTCCACTCCCGGCTCGCCCAGGAATCCGAGGCGCTCCTCGACGACGCCGTGCGCGACCCGGCGCCCGTCGGGGAAGGCCGTCAGGCGGACTTCGACGATCTCGCCGTCACGGGCCCCCAGCGTCTTCCCGTCCGCAATGCGGACGACGGCGTCGATCCGCGGGTCGTAGGGCAGAACCGTTGCCCGCCCCTCCGGCTTCTCGAACCGTCCGACGACCCGTTCCCGGGCGCGGTCGAGAACCTTGACGACCGAGCCCGATATCTTCTCCGCGCCCGCGGCACGGCCACGGGCGCCCGCGCGCTCCTCGCGGGCGAGCACCGTGTCGCCGTCCATGGCGCCGTGCATGCCGCTGCGCGGGATGAAGAGGTCGGGGCCGTCCGGCACGAGAACGAAGCCGAACCCCTCGGGCCGGACCGTGATGCGGCCGGCGACCTGGTTCGTGAACTCGACCACGGAGTACTTCTCGCCGCGGACCCGCACAATCTCGCCCCTCCGCTCGAGAGCGTCCAGGCGTTCGCGGAGCGCTTCTTCGTCCCTTTCGTCTATGTGAAGCTTCTTGGTGAGCTCGCGGAACGAGAGGACTCGGGAACCCTTGCGCCGGAGCTCGCCCACGATTTCCGAGTCGCGCGGCGGCACGCGGGCAGTCTACCCGAGCGGTTTTCGGCGGCCGTGACGTCGCTCCGTCCGAAGCGGTGGAGGGGTCGGGCACGTCCAGAATCGCGATCCCTCAGCCGGCATCGTGTCCATTCGGGTGACAGCATGTCGGCCCGGAGGGGCGGCGAACCGTAAGGCCGCCGATCATCGTACGACCTCCCTTTTCCATTGACAATACGTGGCTTCCGGCTACACTATGCGGTAACGGTATACCGAAGGACCCGAAGGACCCGAAGGACCCGAAGGACCTCGTAGCACTCAAAAGACGGGAAAGAACTCTATGCCTCGACGGATTTGGGTCACGACCCTGTTTCGTGGGGCTGCCGCGATCGCTCTGCTCCTCGGTCTCCGTTCCGGGGCAATTGCTCACGCCGATCCTCCCGGGTGCACCTCCAACAACCTCGTCATAACGGTCACCCCGGACCAGACGAACATCGCCGACCCGAGCACCGTCAACTACACCGTCGATGTGATGAACGGTGGCGCCGGCGCGTGCCGCGTCACGGCGGCCACCGTCACTTTCACCTGTACGGCGGCCGACGGCACCCCGACCGGCACGAGCACCCCGCTCGCAACCAACGTCAACTTCGAGGCGAACGGAAGCACCGACGACACCTACAACGTCGCCTGTCTCGTGGACGTGAACCCGGGAGTGACGAGCGCTACTGCGCGCGCCTCGGTGACCGCGACGCTCCACGGCGGCGAGCCGAACGTCACCTTCACAACCGACGAAGACTCCACGGTCGTCGTTGGCGGGGCCACCGCGACTCCCATCCCGACCGGTACGCCGACGAGCACTCCGACCAACACGCCGACCAACACCCCTACAGGTACTCAGCCTCCAACGAACACCCCGACCAACACGCCGACCAACACCCCTATAGGTACTCAGCCTCCAACGAACACCCCGACGGACACGCCGACCAATACGCCAACGAATACACCTACGGCGACACCCAGCAACACCCCGACCAACACGCCGACGACCGTTTTCAGCCCGACGGACACACCGACAGGCACCCCAACGTCGACTCCATCGAACACTCCGACGAGTGTCCCAACGAGCACTCCCACGATCGTCGCCGGTGGCGGCGAGCCGACAATCACGGCCTCTGTGCCGTCCGCGCAAGTCCCAACGCTGTCGTTCCCGATGATGGCGCTCTTCGCGTTGCTCCTCGCCGGCGCCGGGTTCTTCTTCATGCGCCGCGGCTAGTTCCCCCGACAGAGAAACGCCCGGGATCCCGTCGGGGGTCCCGGGCGTTTTAGTGTCCGCTTCGATCGATCAGCCGCGGCGAAGGAAAGCGAACCCGGTCGCGGTGAGCAGGAGCATCAGCAGGAAGAGCGCCAGAGGGGAGAGAGTGGGGATGCCGGTGGCGGTGGCTCCGGACGGCGCCACACAGCCCAGCGTCATCGTGTAGGGCCCGAACTGGTTTGCCGCGAAGCTGTTCGTGACGATGAACCAGGTGCCTGTCGAGGTCAGCGTGAACACGATACGCGAGTTGGTCCCGCCCCCGCCGTCGTCGTCGCTCGCGGCGACTGTGGCGGTCGGATCCAGAAGAGCGTCGTTTCTTGTTCTTCAGGGGCCGGAGGGAGTCGACGGACTCCCTGGTTCCGCGACCCGGCTTGCAAGGGCGCGTAGTCGCCCCGTCAACGTGAGCAGCAGGGAGCGCGAAACGCTTCCACGCGGAAGAAGACGGTCGCGAAACGCTTCCGCCGGGATTCGAAGGACCCGGAGCGGGCCGCCTCGCGGCAGAACCGTGGCGCTTCGCGGGCTGCCGTCGAGGAGAGAGAGCTCGCCGACGACTTCGCCCGCCCCGAGCTCGGCGATGTCGCGCGCTCCTCCGTCGACGACGACGCCGGCGCGCCCCGCAAGAATGACGAAGAGGTCGCCGGAGTCCGGCTTTCCCTGTTCGCACAACGCCTGCCCCGGGGGGAGCTCCTCTTCTCGCGAGAGCTCGGCCAGGTCGAGCAGATCGCGCGGTTCCAGATCGGCGAACAGCGGTACTCCCCGAAGGAACTGGATTCGCGAAATACGGGTGCGTCCGCGGAATCTCCCGGTTCGAGCGGCGCGGTCGGAATCCTCTTCGGGAACGAGCGCGGCTGCGGCCGCTTCCGTGACGAGCGGGTCCCGGTCGCCGCGCGCCGCCGCGAGAATCTCGGGAGCTCCGGGTGTCGTCATGCCGAGGCTCCACACCGCGGCAGCCCGGACGAACGGGTCGGGGTCCTTGACGAGCCGCGCGAGCGCCTCCCGGACATTCGCGTCCTCCGCCGGAGCGGAGGGGGCCGCGAACTCCGGCACGAACCTGTCGAAGAGAGCGGCGAGCTCCCGGGCTTCCGGTGAGGCGTCGGCGAGCTCTCGGAAGGCGCGGCGCCGCGTCTCGCTTTCGCGACTCTCCAGGCCCGGCCGTAAGGCGGCGATCCGTGCCCGGTCGCCGACGGTCCCGAGGAGCTCGAAGACGCGTCCGAGCGACTCCTCCTCGGCCCGGGCGAGGAGGAATCCGAGCAGCTCGACGCTCTCGTCGGTCGTTTCCATCGCCGCCAGCGTTTCGCGGTCCGCGCGGCGGACGAGGGCTTCGATCAGCTCCCGCCGAGCGCGATCGAGGAGCGGGCCGGAGGAGCTGCGCATCCGCTCGACGATCGCCCCATGCTCTTCCGGGCTGACGCCGAACTCCCGGCGAAGCAGGTCGATCTCGGCCTCCGACGCCGACCGCAGGACCGCCTCGGTGAGCGCTGCTCGGTAGCTCTCGATCTGAAGACGCTCTTCGACGGTGACGAAGCGGCCGGAGAGCAGCAGCTTCCGTTCGTCCTCGGCGAGTCGGGCTACGGCCTGATCGTGCTCCCGCGGGGTGATGCCGAACTGCTTGCGGATCTCGGCGAGCATCCGCCCCTCGCTCTCGTCGACCAGCCCGTCGGCGACGACGTCGCGCAACGTCTGAATGTAGCCGGCGAGAAGCTGGTCGCGCGCCTCTTCGCTCGCCTGCGCCCGGGCGTAGGCTTCCATCGGATCCCGCGGCGGCTGGCCCGCGAACGGCCAGTTTCGAAGCAGCCGCGCCGCTCCCCTTTCGCGGACGTAGGACTCGTGGTTCCGGCCCCACCGGCGAGCGAGTACGAGCACGGCGACCGCCGGCGCGACGAAGGCGAAGGCACGCGTCCCTCCCGGTATCCGGCGAAGCGTAGGGGCGCCCGCGTAGAGGTAGAACACGCTGAACGCCGTGAACGAGGCGAGCGAGAGGACCAGGTGGCGACGGCGGTCGAAACCCGGGAGGAATCGCTTCACGCCGGCCTCGAGCGCTCGGAAAAACCCGAAGCTCGCGAGCGCGCAGACCGTAAGGGTCAGCGTGGCGGCCAGGATCGCTGGAACGCCGGGTGCGAAAAAGAACCCGGGACCAAGTGCGAGCCCGACGTCCGCCGCTCGGCGCGTCCAGCGCCCGTCGAAATAGGCCTCCCAGTCGCCGGCGCGCAACCAGAAGTAAAGATAGAAGGCGAACACCAGGCCCGGGAAGGCGTAGGTGGCGAAGCGCCGGCCGCGATCCGTCAGCTCGCGCCAGTAGTTGTTCTCCTGGTCGATGTCGGGGCAGGACCTCTTGCAGGCGGTGCACCGCACGCACTGGGAGTTGGCGGCCGGCAGGAGCGGGGACGGGTCCGTGTAGATTCGCTCGACGACCCCCACGGGGCAGAAGAAGTTGCACCACGTTTTGCCGGTGTAGACGGCGTTGGTCAGGACCGCCGCGAGCGCGAGACCGATCAAGAGACCGGCGATCCAGCGACCGTCGCCGTTGGTCGCCACGTGCCGGATGACGAGCATCGCCGCGAGGATCACGAAGGGCACCACGAGATGGCCCCGCTCCAGCCATTCGGGGACGCGGCGCTGGAATCGGCGAGGAAGAACGCGCCCGAGCTCTCCGATCGCCGCGAGCGGGCAGACCGCGCGCCAGCGGTAGAAGCCGGCGAGAACGATGAAGAGCACGAGAAGCGGGAGCAGCACCGTCCAGAAGAGGCGCGGCTGCCACGGAACGAGGAAACCCGCGGCGATGAACGCCAGGTAGCCCGCGACGAGAACCAGCCGCGCCCCTCGACGGCCTGGCGCGGCTCCCAGGATCCCGCTTCCGTTCAGCTCAACGTTCCTCGCTCGAGAACGTCACGAGGCTCTTCAGGAAGGCGACGAGCGCGCTCCGCTCGTCCGGCGAGAGCTTCAAATAGTTGTCGCGGGCCTCCTGAGCCTCGCTCCGCCCGGGTTGGCCGGGCGCCGGCGGAGAGTCTTCGCCGTGGAACGCGATCGCCTCCGCGAGCGTTCCCGCGCGGTCGTCGT
>JBKJVY010000192.1:0-4088 GCA_046717185.1 Thermoanaerobaculia bacterium | reverse complement strand
TGATCGAATCCGTGCCCTCGGAGCCCGAGCTCGCCGGAGTCATTGCCCACGAGATCGCACACGTCGCGCTGCGGCACGGCACCAACAACGCCTCCAAGGCCTACCTCGCTCAGGCGGGCATCGGGATCCTCGGTGGCGTGCTCGGCGGCGGCGGCGCCGGCGGAGCAACCGGTCAGATCATCCAGGCGGTCGGAGGTCTGGGTCTGAACGCGCTGTTCCTCAAGTTCAGCCGCGCCGCGGAGACGCAGTCCGACATCGTCGGCACGCAGATGATGGCGCGCGCGGGCTACGACCCGACCCGCATGGCGTCGATGTTCGCGATGCTGCGACAGCAGCAGGGCCGCGATCCTTCCAAGCTGCAGAACTTCTTCGCCAGCCATCCTTCGCCCGCTAACCGCGAGGCGCGCGTCATGCAGGAAGCGAAGCTCCTCGGTCCGGTCCGGGCGACCAGTCCGGTGGGCGGACTCGAAACCGCGCAGTCGGATCTGCGCCGGATGCCGCGCGCGCAGACGATGGGCCAGATCGCGCAGGCCGCGTCGGGCTCCGGACAGAGGACGGGTTCCGGACAGACGAGGGATTCAGGACAGACGAGGGATTCCGGACAGACGAGGGATTCCGGACAGGTGCCCTCGCAGCAGGCGGGGGTCGAGCGGCCATCGACCCGCATGCGGACTTTCCGTCAGCGCGGCGATTTCTTCCAGATCCAGTATCCCGAGAACTGGCGGGTTTCCGAGTCGAGCAACGGACATGGCGTGACGATCCTCCCGGAGGGCGGCGCGGTCCGCGGTTCGAACGGGCAGGACTCGCTCGTCTACGGGGTCGTGATCAACCACTACGAGCCGTTCGAGGGCTCAACCGGTAACGTCTTCACCGATCAGCGGGAGCCGGTGACCGGCCAGCAAGGCTCGCTCGAGCAGGCAACGAACGACCTCGCCAACCAGCTCGTGCAGAACAACCGCCACCTCGGCGTCGTCCGCAACTCGACCAAACGGCAGACGATCGACGGCGCGAGTGCGCTCTCGGTGGTGCTCGCCGGCACTTCTCCGGTGACGAGAGTCGAGGAGCGGATTACGGTCTTCACTCGTGAGCTGCCGGACGGGCACGTGATTTACGCGCTTTTCATCGCGCCGGCGCAGAACTACTCGGAGCTGGCGAACACCTTCCAGACCATGGTCTCGAGCCTGCGGGTCAACGACAACTCGGCGCACGGGCAGCGGAAATCTACGAGCACCTGGCCGTAAGAGACCCGCGGGGTCAGGTTTTAACCTGACCCCTCATCTCTTCGCTGGATTCACAGGAGCCGGGCAACTCGCCCGGCTCTTTTTTTGGTCTTTTTTTGGGGTCAACGCTGAAAAGCTGAATTCGTGCCATAGCTGAATTCAGCCCTGACCCGGATTCAGGAAATGGGGTATCCCCTTCGTTCAGGTAACCCCAAGATGTTGTGGTTTGGCGTTGGACCCACCGACGAGATGTCTGTAGGGGACAGGGTCAAGTGCGACGGCTTGCTGCGCGAGGCGGTAGAAGAGCTTGCCGCGGCTCTGAGACTTGCGACGGTTGAATCGGAACGTAAACTCGTCCAGGTAGTAATCGAGGTGTGCCTGACTGACGGCGCCTTGGTGGGTTCCCAGGAGCCAGCGCTTGAGCAGGGAGGCAACCCGGTGGACTCTCGGCATAACCTCGTGCGCCGGTTTTTCGGTGTGCTTGAGCGTCGTGGCCTCATGAACGTATCCGAGAGCCGCGATTCGCGCATAGCCTCTCCAGGCGTCGGTGTGGATGACCGATCCAGGCTCGACGCTTGCCTTGATGAAGCGCTCAAGGCTGGCCGCGGAAGCGTTGGTGATCCGCTGCATCCGGATCCGGCCGGTGCCGCCGCCGTCTTCTTCGGCCGCCACCGCGACGAGGGTTTTCCGCATTGTTCCGCGGCCACGGACGCCGCCTTCCCGCTCCGTTTCGTCTCCACCAACGTAGGTTTCGTCAATCTCCACCCGTCCAGACAGCCGTTCCCGCCCAGGACGAACCATGGCCCGGCGAAGTTTGTGCAGCCACGCCCAGGCCGTCTCGTAGCTTCCAAGACCCAGGGCGCTCTGCAAGCCGAGAGCGCTCACGCCCGTCTTCTGACTCGTCGCCCACCACATCGCCCGGAACCACATCCGAAGGGGCTTGTGCGTTCCCTCGAAGATCGTCCCCGCCGTGATCGAGGTCTGCCGGTGGCAACCCGCACACTCCATCAGATCGCCACGACCGGTCGGCCAAGCACGCGGTCCCCCGCAGGATGGACATCGAAACCCTTCCGGCCACCGCAACTGCCGCAAGTAGACTCGGCACGCCGCCTCCGACGAGAACCGGTCCTCAAACTCCCCCTGATTCCGGGGGTAATCTCGTGGCACAGCCAACCACTACATCTTGTGGCGACCTGAGTCAAGGGGATACCCCATTTCCTGAATTTGTGCCAGGGCTGAATTCAGCTGTGGCACGAATTCAGCTTTTCGGGGTACAGGACTACGCGCCGTGCGGCGCCGGGTCGCGGTCCAGGCCCGCCGCGATCCCCTCGAGGAGATCCATCGACTGGTAGGCGGTCAGATCGAGGTGCAGCGGCGTCATCGAGATGTGCTTCTCGGCGACCGCGCTGATGTCGGTCCCTTCCTCGAGCTCCCCCTCCGGGATCGTCGAACCGATCCAGTAGTACGGACGCCCGCGCGGGTCGGTCTTCTCGATCACCGTCTCTCCATAGCGGCGCGTGCCGAGCCGCCCGACCCGGATGCCCCGCACCGCTCCGGCGGGGACGTTGACGTTCAGAAGCGTCTTCGGCGGAAGCTTCTCCTCGAGCAGCCGCCGCGCGAGCCGCACCGCGAATTGCGCGGCCGCGTCGAACGAGAAACCGGTCTCGATCTCCTGCGAGACGGCGACGGAGGGAATGCCGAGAAGCGCGCCCTCGAACGCCGCGGAGACCGTGCCGGAGTAGGTGACGTCGTCGCCGAGATTCAGCCCCAGGTTGATGCCGGAGAAAAGGAGGTCGGGCCGGCGGTCGCGCAGCAGGTGGAGAACCCCCCAGTTGACGCAGTCGGTCGGGGTTCCGTTGACCGACCACCGCCTCTCCCCGATCTCTTTCGCGCGCAGCGGGGTGTCCAGGGTGAGCGCGTGTCCGGCGGCGCTCCTCTCCTGATCTGGCGCGACCGTGTGGACGTCACCGACGTCCGCGAGTGCGGCGGCGAGCCGCTCGATCCCTTCGGAAAAGATCCCGTCGTCGTTTGTGACGAAGATTCGCGGGCGGATCACGCCGCCGGTTCTTCCGGGATCACGAGCCACATCACGATGTAGACGAGGATCCCGGGGAACGCGGCGGACAGGATCGAGATGATCACGTAGAGCACGCGCATCAGGGTCACGTCGAGCCCGAAGTGGTGCGCGAGCCCCGCGCAGACGCCGGCGATCACACGGTTGCTCCGCGAGCGGCGCAGAGGCCGCGGGTGCGGGCTGCTCACGCCGTCACCTGCTCGGGCGGGGGCATCACGAACATCATGATGATGTACGCGACTATGCCCGGAAACACCGCCGAGAGGATCGAAACGAGCACGTAGAGAACCCGTACCAGCGTCGGGTCCATGTTGAAGTACTCGGCCAGCCCGCCGCATACGCCCGCAATCATCTTGTTGCGGTTCGAGCGAGTCAGCCGCCGGGGCGTCACTTCACCGTCCATCTCATCCTCCTTCGTACACGACTCGGTTCTTCTCCGTTTCGTTCAGAGCCACCCGCACGAGGCGGGCCGGCCCGACCCGGCCGTCCAGCTCTCCCCAGATACCTATAACGATGTTTTCGGCCGTTGGGTTCCGTCCCGCGAGGAAATCCACGTCGAAGTTCAGGTGCCGGCGGTCGAGCTTCCGGACGACGCGCTCTTCGACCGTGCGCTTCAACTTCCCGAAATCCATCACGTAGCCGGTCTCCCGATCAATCTCCCCCTCGACCGTCACCTGGAGCTCGTAGGTATGGCCATGCCCGTGCGGGTTGTTGCACTTCTCGAAAACCCGCCGGTTCGCCTCTTCGTCCCAGTCCTCGCGGTGGAGCCGGTGCGCGGCGGAGAAGTAGGAACC
>JBKJVY010000191.1:0-2903 GCA_046717185.1 Thermoanaerobaculia bacterium | reverse complement strand
CTGCGTTCTGACTAGCCGGTTTCCTCGGAGACGGTGAGGAGATCCGCCCGACCTCCTCGATCTCCCTTGCTTCATGGGTTCAGCCCACGGATGTCGTGGACTACGTTCGCCGGGCGGTCATGTTCCGTACGCGCCATGGGTCACTGATTTCCGAGAGCGCATGGCAATCCTTCGCCAAGGCATAATCCGAGCCGGAAGCGCCCGGGGCCTGGTGGCCCTCGCGGACTTCAAATCCGTTGGCGTCCCGGTTTTGCCGGGATGGGTGGGTTCGATTCCCATGCGCTTCCGCCACGATCCCCTGGTTAACCTTCCGGCGCCCACTTCCGTTACATCAGGTGAAGGGGCAAAACATGAGCGACAAGATCCTCGACTTCCTTCCACCCATGATCGTCGGCCTTGCGTTCATATACACGCTGGCGGCGGTGATCACCGCCGTCCTCGAGTCGCGGCGACGCTCGCTCGCGATCCGGACGCACGCCGACCTCCTGAACCGGGTGCTCGACAAGTTCGGCTCCAGCCGCGACTTCGTCGAGCTCTCCGAATCGCCCGGCGGCAAGCGACTCCTCGAAGCGCTCGGCTCGGAGCCGAACGGAGTCGGCGAGAAGATTTTGGCGGCCGTGCAGCGGGGGGTCGTTCTCTCGGTGCTCGGCGTCGGTGTCCTCCTTCTCTCGCTCGCCATCCACGCCACCGCGCTCGAGGAGTTCATTCGCATCGTCGGCGGCGTCTGTCTCGCTCTCGGCCTCGGTTATCTCGGCTCGAGCGTCCTGTCATACCGACTCGCCCGATCGATGGGCCTTCTCGTCCCCTCCCGCAAGTCGTCGCTGGAGACAGCAGGGCGCGCTTGAATCCAACTACGGGGACTCGATGATCTTCGATGTTGCGTTGGGAGGCTCTCCGGCGCTTTCTCTCCCGGAGGCGGTCCCCGTGACGCAGACCGAGTTCGAGACCTTCTTTCGCGAAACGGCGCGGCCCCTGTCCTTCTACCTCGCGCGGATCTGCGGCGACCGCGCGCTCGCCGAGGACTTGCTCCAGGAGACCTACCTTCGTTTCTGCCGAGCCCGGGTGCCCGCCTCGCGGGCCGACTGGAAGCCCTATCTCTACCGGATCGGAACGAACCTCGCGGCCGATTGGTGGCGGCATGCGGGACGGTGGGCGGCGGCGTCCGTCCCCGCGGACCCCGATGCCGTCGACGATCGCGACGGAGAGTCGGACCTGATCCGCCGGCACGAGCTCGACCGCGCGTTCGGGACGCTCAAGCCGCGCGAGCGCGCGCTCCTGTGGCTCGCGTACGTCGAGGGGTCGGATCATCGCGAGATCGCGAAGGCGCTGGGCCTTTCGCGCGCTAGCGTCAAGGTGCTGCTCTTCCGCGCAAGGCACCGGCTCGCCGCGGCGCTCGAACGGATGGGAATCGGACCGGAGGTGCTGTCGTGAAACGTCCCGAGTCGTACGAGGAAGCGAGGATCGCGCGCGTCGTCGCCTCGCTCGCCGAGGCGTCCCCCCCGGCGGCCGAGCTTCCCGACCCCGCGGTCCTCTGGCGCAAGGCCCGCCTTCTCGAGTCGTTCGACGCCCGCCGGAGCGCCGCCCGTCCTGTTCTGGTCGCGCATTCCCTGTCGCTCGCGCTCGCCGCCGGAGTGCTCGCCGCGCTGGCGGGATCGAAGGGCGTCTCGCTCCTCGGGTGGCTCGAGGGCTCGGCGGCGGGTCTCGCGCTGCCGCTCACGCTCTCCCTCTTCCTCCTCGGCGGCGGCCTGTTCCTGGCGGCCGGCGCGGCGGCCGGGCGCAACCTCGCCCGCCGCGGCGAGAGGTAGCGGCTCCGGTTTATGATCGCGCCGCAAGGCGCACAGTGAAGAACGGAACCCTCGCCGCCCTCATCCTCGGCCTCGGCCTCGCCGCGGGCGGGTTCCTGGTCGGCCGCGGCCTCTTCGCCGCGCGCGCTTCGGACCGCTACGTGACGGTCAAAGGCCTCGCCGAGAAGGAAATTCCGGCGAACCTCGCGATGTGGCCGATCGTTTTCAACGCGACGGGAGACGACCTCGTCGCGGTGCAGAACAGCCTCGACGCGAGCGGAAAAAAGGTCGTCGCCTTCCTCGCGGCGCGGGGTTTTCCCCCCGCAGAGTACAGCCTTTCGTCTCCGCGAGTGACGGACCGGGAGGCTCAGGAAGGCCGCATGCCCGGACGCACGATGGATCGTTACGTTGCGGAGCAGACCGTGACGCTCCGCTCGCCGCGCGTTGGAGCCGTCAAGGAAGCGTTGCAGCGATCCGGCGAGCTCATCCGGGACGGCGTTGCCCTGATGCGGAGCTACGAGTACAACACGACGTTCTTGTACACCGCGCTGGACGAGATCAAGCCGCAGATGATCGCCGACGCGACGAAAGACGCCCGCAAGGCCGCCGAGCAGTTCGCGCGGGATTCGGGCAGCCGGGTGGGCGCGATCCGCAACGCTCAGCAGGGATATTTCGACATCCAGGACCGCGATGCGTTCTCACCGGAAATCAAGAGAGTCCGGGTCGTGACGACGATCCAGTACTTCCTGGCCGAGTGAGCGGCGGCCTCGAGCCGCCGCTTCTCGCCGCGCGCTCCGTCTCGAAGACCTACTGTCTCGGCGCCGCGGACGTTCCCGCCGTGCGCGACATCTCGATCGAAGTCGCACCCGGCGAGTTCGTCGCGATTCAGGGTCCGAGCGGCTCGGGCAAGACGACGCTCCTGAACCTCCTGGGCCTGCTCGACCGTCCCGATTCGGGAGAGGATCTCGTCGGAGGGCGCGACGCGACCGAGTTGACGGAGAACGAGCGGTCCGACCTGCGCCGCGACCGCTTCGGCTTCGTCTTCCAGACGTTCAACCTGATCCCGGTCCTGTCGGCGGAGGAAAACGTCGCGTACCCGGTCGCCCTGACGGGGGCCGA
>JBKJVY010000190.1:0-9412 GCA_046717185.1 Thermoanaerobaculia bacterium | reverse complement strand
CGACAATTTCGACCTGTGACGGTCTCTTGAACTCGAGGGAGGACGCGCGGGAAAGATGGTGCTCTACGGCGAGACCGCGTCACCGAAGGGCGACCGAGCGCTCCAGCGGATCACGTGGAGCTCGATGGCGGGTGGCCGGGTCCGGCAGCTGTGGGAGCAATCCGCGGACGCCGGGAAGACCTGGACGATCGCGTTTGACGGGATCTACAGCCCGAAACCTCGTTAGAAACTGTTAGAATACCCAGCTCCTATGCGCGCGCTCGCCTCGGTCCTCGGAAAAGTCCTTCTGCTGTTCATCGTGCTCGAGGTCGCCGATGTCCCGTTCATCTGCGCCGACGAACGGCCCTCGGATGAGATCTCCTCCTCCTCCCCTGTGGCGCGCACAGTGGACGGCTTCGATTCCGTGATGCTTTCGTCGCCGGCTCCGAATATGGACGATGGCGATCCCTGTTTCTGTCCGTGCCATTCGAGTTTCCGCTCAGCATCGGCGTCCCGGCTACCTTCGTCCGGAGCCTGGGTCGAGCTGACCGTCTCTTCGCACGCGCGCGGAATCCCGGAACCATCCCGCTCTCTCGATCACCCGCCTCAGAACCTCCTCTAGCACCGTTCACAGCCTGCAGAAGTCCTGCAGGCAACGTTGCGATGAGGAGGCCCCGTGTCTTTCCAATGGAGACCCGTTCTCTTGTTCTGTGTGCTTGGCTCGTTCGTTCGAGCCGCGCCGGCTGCCGAAACGGTGAGCTTGCGCCGGGTCAAGGCCCTGGCGATTCGCTCTCACCCCGCAGGCCTGGAGGCGGAGGCTCTCCGTCGGCTCGGGCAGGCTGAGGTTTCGCTCGCTCGGACCTGGCGCGATCCGGAAGCCGAGCTCACGTTCGGTGAAGGGAAGGAACGCGACGGCAGGGGCGCCTCACGTTCGGAGTCGGGTTGGCGCGTCTCGCAGGAGATCCCGTTTCCGATTTCGTACAAGCATCGTGTCCGGGCGGCGCGGTTCGCTGCGCTCTCGCTCGACGCCGAAGCGGCGGGTCGAAGGCTCGAGCTCCTCTTCCTGGTCGAACTCTCCTACTTCGACCTCGCCGCGGCCACGGAGCGGCTCTCACTCCTGACGGAGAGCGCCGGAGACGCGGCGAGGATCTTCGAGATCTCTTCGAAACGCGTCGAGTTCGGGGAGGCGCGAGAGTCGGAGCGTCTTCGAGCGGAGATCGAGCTGCTTCGACAGCAACGCGCCCTCGAAAGAGCTCGCGCCGACGCCGGAGGCCTCCGGGAGATCCTACGGCGGCTCGCTGGTCCGGACCTTCCCGACGACTTCGGTGTCGAGCCGCAGGCGCTCTCGGCAGGAACGGTTCCGTCCCTCGATGCCCTCCGCCGCAAACTCGGCGAGTCCAATCCCGAAATGGCCGCTGCGCGGGCCGAGGCGGGGCGTGCAGCGGAGACGCGGCGCGCGGCCGTCTGGGGTGTTTTCCCCGACGTCTTTGCGGGCGTATACGGAGAGCGAGAGCTGGACAAGAGTGCGCGCGGTTTCTCTCTCGGCCTTTCCATTCCGCTTTGGAACGCGAATCGTCCGCTGATCGCCCGGAGCCGAGCCGATGAGTCGCGCGCCGAGGCGGCGCTCCGGGTTCTGGAAATCGAGCTGCAAAACGACCTCGACCGGGATTTCCGGGATTTTCAGTTGGCTTCCGAGCAGGCCGAAATCTACCGCGCGCGCCTGCTGCCGGCTGCGCGCGAGAGCCTGCGGCTCGCCCGGCTGGCCTACGAAGAGGGCGAGACCTCTTTCCTGGAGCTCCTCGATGCGCAACGAACGTACCGCGAAGCCGTCGCGGAATGGATCGATTTGAGACGAGAGGCCTCGGCCTCGTTCGCAGAGGTTCGTCGTCTGACCGGAGGAATACTCGATGACACTCAAAATTAGCCGCGTCTTCGCTCTCTTACTCGGACTGTCGGAGATCGCCTGTTCAAGGTCGGGATCCCGTGAGGAGCACGCGGAAAAGAAACCGGCGGTCGAGGCGAAGCACGAAGAGGGACACGACGAAGCGGAATCGCTGCCCGGGTCGGTCAAGCTCACCGCCGCGGCGATCTCCGAGGCGAACATCGAGACCTGGAAAGTCGAGCCGGTTTCTCTCGAGCACCTGTTGATCGTCCCGGGAAACGTCGGATACGACGAGAACCGTTTGCTGGTCGTATCTGCAAGCGTCCGGGGCAGGGTCGCCCGCATCGCCGTGGATCTGGGCGACCGGGTCGCGAAAGGCCAGCCGATCGCCTGGCTCGAAAGCGTGGAGTTCGGAAAGGTGCGAGAAGAATACATCCGGGCAGCCGCGGAATTCCGGGTCGCGGAGAAGGCTTACGACCGCGCCCAACGTCTCGTTCTCGAGAAGGCGATCAGCGGCGCGGAGTTCCAGAGTCGCGAGGCGGACTACCAGTCCCGCCGGGCGGGGCTTCAAGCCGCTGCCGGTGCTCTCCGCCAGGCCGGCGAGTCCGAGTCCCAAATTCGCTCGCTCGGTGAAACCGGCAGCTCGGGGACGGGCATCGCGCGGGTCGCCGTCCGGTCACCGTTCGCCGGCCAGGTCATCGATCGAAAGGTCACTCCCGGCACCCTGGTCGAAGCCTTCCAGCCGCTGGTGACTGTGGCGGACCTCTCTTCGCTCTGGGTCTTCTTTCAGGTCGCCGAGAAGGACCTGGCTCTCCTCCGCGAGGGACTCGCCGTAAAGATCCTCTCCGAGTCCTACCCCGACGAGCACTTCGGCGGACTCGTAGATTTCATCGGTGGCGAGATGGACGCGGCCACTCGAACGGTCCGAGTACGGGCGACCGTGGTCAACCGCGGCGCGAAGCTGAAGCCCGGCCTGTTCGTCAAGGGCCAGATCGAGATCCCTCGACCGCAGAAGGAAGCCGGAGTGCTCGCCGTTCCGCAGTCCGCCCTTCAGACCCTCGAGGGGCGTCCGACCGTTTTCGTGAAAACGGGGCCGGAGGCGTTCGTTCGCCGTTTCGTCGAGACCGGCCACACCTTCGAGGGATTCACGGAGGTCTTGTCCGGCATCCGCCGCGGAGAGGTAGTCGTCACCGAAGGAAGTTTCGTCCTGAAGTCCGAGTTCGCGAAAGCGACCCTGGCCGACGAGCACTGAGATGTTGAACCGGATCATCGACTGGAGCCTCGCGAACCGCCCCCTCGTCCTGATCGGCGCGGTTCTCATGATTCTGGCCGGGGGCCTGGCCCTCTCCCGCCTCCCCATCGACGCCGTCCCCGACATCACGAACGTCCAGGTGCAGATCCTGACGAAGTCGCCAGCGCTCGGACCGGTTGAGATCGAGCAATTCATCACGTACCCGGTGGAAGCCGCGATGAACGGCCTCCCGGACCTGGTCGAGATCCGCTCGATCTCTCGCTACGGACTCTCGGCCGTGACAGTGGTTTTCGACGATTCCGTCAACGTTTACTTCGCCCGTCAGCTCGTCTCCGAGCGACTGATTCAGGCCCGGGAAGCGATCCCGGAGGGCTTCGGGACGCCGGAGATGGGTCCCGTCTCGACCGGTCTCGGCGAGGTCTACATGTTCACGGTCGAGGGAGAAGGCGTCTCGCCGATGGAGCGGCGCACGATCCTCGACTGGGAGATCGCGCCCCGTCTGCGCGCGGTCCCCGGTGTAACCGAAGTCAACGTCTGGGGGGGCCTGCCCAAGCAGTACCAGGTGGTCGTGGACCCGTCGAGCCTCGTCGCGTACGGCCTCTCTCTCGGCGACGTGTTCGAGGCCGTCGAGAACGGCTCAGGCAACTCGGGAGGGGGATACATCGAGAGCAATCGCGAGCAATACGTCATCCGCGGCGAGGGGATGGTCCGCTCTCTCGACGATATCCGGAAGATGGTCGTGAAGAGCGACGCGAGCGGGATCCCGGTGACCGTTGGGCAGATCGCGAACGTGCGCGAGGGCTCGATGCTCCGGATCGGAGCCGCCACCCGGGACGGCAGCGGGGAGACGGTCATCGGAATGGCGCAGATGCTCGCGGGCGAGAACGCACTCTCGGTCGCGACGCGGGTCCGGGACGCGATCTCGAAACTCGAGGTCGCGCTCCCCAAAGGTGTTCAGATCGTCCCTTATTACGACCGCGCAGCGCTGGTGCGTCGCGTCATCCGGACCGTGGAGACGAACCTCCTCGAGGGAGGGCTTCTCGTCGTCGCCGTGCTCTTCATCTTCCTCGGCAACCTGCGAGCCGGCCTGATCGTCGCCTCGGCGATCCCCCTGTCGATGCTCTTCGCCTTCAGCGGGATGGTGGGCGCCGGCATCTCCGCGAACCTGATGAGCCTCGGCGCGATCGACTTCGGCCTGATCGTGGATGGCGCGGTGGTTCTCGTCGAGAACATCACGCGTCGGCTGGGAGAACGGGAGGGGAGTGAAAAGAGCCTCCGGCAGCTGACCGCCGAGGCGTCCCGAGAAGTCGTGCGGCCGGTCACGTTCGGAATCGGAATCATCATCCTCGTCTATCTCCCGATCCTCACTTTGGAGGGAATCGAGGGAAAGATGTTCCGGCCGATGGCCTGGACCGTGGTCCTCGCGCTGGTCGGCTCCCTCCTGCTGACGCTCACCCTGATACCGGTGCTGGCGTCCCTTTTTCTCAAGCGGACCGGCCACGACCGGGAACCGCGATTCCTTCCCCACCTGCGGCGTACATACCTCGGCGCGCTCGACTGGTGCCTCGCGCATCGGAAGGCCGTCGTCGCCGCGGCTCTCGCTGTCGTGGTCGCCGGAGCTCTCGTCGCTCTGACGCTCGGGGCGGAATTCATCCCACGCCTGGACGAGGGGGACGTGGCCGTTCAAGCGATCCGTCTCTCTTCCGTCGGCCTCTCGGAAGTGGTCGCCGGGACGAGCCGGATCGAGCGCGTCCTGAAACGGTTCCCGGAGGTCCAGACGGTCGTTACGCGCGCCGGCAGCCCGGAGGTGGCCACGGACGTGATGGGCATCGAGCTGGCGGACGTCTTCGTGATCTTGAAGCCGAAGTCGGAGTGGAAGAACGGCTCGAGCAAGGGCGAGCTCGTGGAAAGGATGGAGGCGGCGCTTTCGAAAGCGGTTCCGGGCGTCGGGTTCTCCTACACCCAACCGATCGAGATGCGCTTCAACGAGCTGATCGCCGGCGTTCGGTCGGACATCGGGATCAAGCTCTTCGGTGACGATCTCGAAACGCTCCGCGAGAAGGGAGAGGAGATCCGGCGGGTCGCAGCAGGGATCCGAGGTGCCGAGGACGTGAAGCTCGAGCAGACCTCGGGCCTTCCGGTGATCCGGGTCCGTGTCGATCGGGACCGCGCGGCACGCTACGGGATTCCGGTCGGGACCGTGCTCGACACGGTCGAAGCCGCCCGAGCCGGAAAGGTCGTGGGGACGGTCTTCGAGGGACAGCGGCGGTTCGATCTCGTCGTGCGCTTCGAGGACCCGGCGGTCTCCTCGGCGGATGCTCTCGGCAACCTGCCGGTCTCGGCCGTCTCTGGCATCAAGGTGCCGCTGAAACAGGTTGCGGACATCTCCGTCGAATCGGGCCCGGCGCAGATCAGCCGGGAAGCCGTCCGTCGCCGGATCGTGGTCGAGTTGAACGTCCGCGGCCGGGACGTGGCTTCTTTCGTCAAGGAGGCCACCGAAAAGCTTCGACAGAACGTGCGGCTTCCGGAGGGCTACTACGTGACGTGGGGGGGGCAGTTCGAGAACCTTCAGGCCGCTTCGCGCCGGCTG
Organism: Thermoanaerobaculia bacterium; assembly: GCA_046717185.1. Classification (GTDB taxonomy): domain Bacteria; phylum Acidobacteriota; class Thermoanaerobaculia; order UBA5066; family Gp7-AA6; genus Gp7-AA6. The sequence continues at coordinate 3,709 of JBKJVY010000190.1, read as the reverse complement.
TTCGTCGTCGTCCCGCTCGCTCTCGGGCTCATCTTCGCGATGCTCTTCTTCACGTTCCGTTCCTTCAAACCGGCGCTCCTGATCTTTCTGAATGTCCCCTTCGCCGCGACCGGCGGAGTTTTCGCGATCGCGCTGCGAGGTCTTCCCTTTTCCATCTCCGCCGGGGTCGGGTTCATCGCTCTCTTCGGCGTCGCGGTCCTGAACGGGGTCGTCCTGATGAAGCTCGTCCAGGACCTCGAGGACGAGACCGACCTGCCGGAACGGGAACTCGTGCTCCGTGCTTGCGCCCAGCGGATGCGTCCGGTCCTCATGACGGCGCTCGTTGCTTCTCTCGGCTTCGTTCCCATGGCCCTCGGCACCGGATCGGGAGCCGAGGTTCAGAAACCTTTGGCGACCGTGGTGATCGGCGGGCTGGTCACATCGACCGCGCTCACCCTGCTCGTACTGCCGACGCTCTACCTCTGGTTCGGGCGCCGCACCGTCCGGGGAGAGCTGTGAGGAGATACCGATGAAGGAAATCAAGGCTTTGATTCGGCCGCCGCGCCTCTACGAAGTAATCGTCGCGGTCCGAGAGCTCGCGCAGGCTCCCGGACTCACCGTGTCGGAGGTCCGAGGCTTTCCGCGTTCGGACGAAGTTGCACCGAAGAAGGCGAGCGGCATCGACCTCTTCGACAGCTTCGAGATGACGAAGGTCGAGTGCGTCGTGCCGGACGAGATGGCCGCGCTCCTCGTCGAAACGATCGCGCGTGCGGCCCACACGGGTAATCCCGGCGACGGGAAGATCTTCATCTCCGACGTCCAGGAAGCCGTCAAGATCCGCACGGGCGAACGGGGCGAGGAGGCGGTCTGACCTCGGCTCCCGAACGTGCGCCGGAGTGTCCCGACGGCGAGCGACACCCGTGACAGGCATCCGTGATGACAGGACGACCATCCAGCGTCTGGTCCTGTTCCTGCTCGCCTACAACGTGGCCGAAGGAATCCTCTGCGTCGCGGCGGGAATTGCGGCCGGAAGTGTCGTCCTCATCGGGTTTGGTCTCGACAGCGGCATCGAGGCGTTTGCGGCTCTCGCCGCCTGGCGTTTCCTCCGCACGGAGATCACGCAGGAGACCGAGGAAAGGCTTGCGGGGATCGTCGGATGGACGTTCCTCGCGCTGGCGGCCTACGTCGTGATCCAGAGCGCCCACGATCTGATCGGGGGCGAGGAAGTGGCGCCCTCGCGGCTCGGACTCATCGTCACGTCGGTCTCACTTCTTGTGATGCCCGTCCTGGGCTTCTGGAAGCTTCGGCTGGCGCGCAGGATCGGGAGCCGGGGCCTGGAGGCGGAGGCGAAAGAGACGATCGCCTGTTCGTATCTCTCCTTCTTCGCGGTGCTGGGTGTCGCCGTCCGCTACCTGGGTGGCCCTTCATGGGTGGATCCGGTCGCGGCCCTACTGATGGTCCCCTGGCTCCTGCGCGAAGGACTCGAAAAGGTCCGCGGACAAGAGCACGCCGCGGGCTCAGGAGCAAAGCAGCCTTGAAAATCAGGAGTAATTTCGACGTGATCCTGCTTCTACTGACCTGCGTGGGCGCTGCTGCGGCAATCGCGCTGGTGGGTGTGGCCGCACTTCACGGAACGCGACTCGACATGATGGTGAGCGGAGCCGGCCCCCTTCACGGCTCGGGGTGGCTCGTGGCGATTCCGGTCGTGATCGGAGCGCTCGCGGTTCTGCTCCTCATCGCTCGGAGCAGACGGCTTCCCTGAAGCGGCCGAAGTTGAGGAGGTCTCTTGTGCGGCGTTCTCCTCTTTCGATCTCATAGATTCAGTTCGCTACCTCGTGGACGAGCCGATCTTCACCGTCGCCGCGGTCTTGCCGTCCTTCTCGAGCTTTACGGAGACGCGGGCCCCGCCGACGACGTCCTGTCTCGCGGCCGGTTTGCTCGCTTTCTCGTAAACCGTCTTCTCGGTCAATTGAACGGTGACCTCGTGTCCATCCTTGGTCGTAACGACTATCTGCCCCTCGTTGACTTCCTTGACGGTGCCGAGGAGGTTGCCCGGACCTCCGTGTGCGAGGGCAGCGGACGACGCGAGCAGAGCGATCAGGAACAGAGGCGCGATCTTGCGCATGACTTCTCCTTTTAGTGGCCATGTGGGGAACGTGCAGGCTGAGGCTTTGATTCCGACGGCTCGACAGCTCCTTCGAGGAAGGCTTCCTCCTCCTTCATCTGCTCGAACTGCGCTGCGGTCATGGGGTTCATCTTCTCCATCTCGCGCAGATCCGCTTCGCTCAGTTTCGAGAGATTCCGAATCAAGTGGACGAGGCCCCAGCTCCCGCGCGCGGACTCCGCGGTGCCGTTTCCCCAACCGGGCATCCCCGTCAAACGGATGCCGTTCTCGATGACGGCAAAGAGCTCGCCGTCGGACAGCGACTGTGTCGCGTCCAGAGTCATGTCGGGCGCGCGAGGAAAGAGTTTCTGGCCGATGGTGGTCTGTCCTTTCCCATCGTTGCCGTGACACACCGCACAGTGGTCGGCGAAGTGCGACCGCGCCTCCGCGAGCACCTCGGGCGAGGCGGGAAGGGGGTTCTTCGTCGTGCGCATATCCGCCGGGGAGGCCCAGCGGCGCAGCGCTCCGGCCATGACGACTTCGGCTTTCGTCGGCTCGTCGTGAACGCTTAATCCGTAACGGAGCATGCGGGCGAACAGAACTCCCGCGATCAGTAGCAGAATCGATGCGCCGAGGAGCGCGTACCGAGCGGGCTTCGTCATGGTCGCTGGCTTACGGGAGGGGCACCGCACGCGTTTGCCCTGATCGCCTGGAGCGGGCCAACCGCTGCGGCCGCCGCGAGCCGGGAGACCTGTGAAGGTAACGAATGTGAGTGGGCCGGCGAGGGCTTCGCCAGCGCGTGAGGTTCACCGATCGGTGACGCGACCGTTCCCGCGGGATAGCGGTACCAGCCCGGGTCTTCGGTGCCCAGGTTCTCCCGGATCTTCAGGATCGTGAACATGCCCCCCATGAAGATCGTGCCGAAGGGACCCTCGCCGGCGCCCTGACCTCCACCCATGGGCAGCGTGTTGCGCGGGGTGCCCATGTCCGCCATGTCGCCCATCCCCGTAGTGCCCATCGTCATGTGGCCGGGGATGAGCTGCCGGAGCTTCTCTTCCACCCCCGAGGTGTCGACTCCCGTCAGCACGGGGAGGTTGTGTCCCATCTGGTTCATGATGTGGTGGACCTTGTGACAGTGGAGCGCCCAGTCGCCCGGGTTGTCGGCAACGAACTCGATATCGCGCGTCGTGCCAGGCGGGACATTGATGCTCGTTTCGGGAATCCAGGCTGTTTCGGGGAGCGGCCCGCCATCGCTCGCCGTCCAGCGGAAGACGTGTCCGTGGAGGTGGATCGGATGGGAATCCATGCTGATGTTGGCGATGCGGATGCGCACGCGGTCGCCCAGTCGCGCGACGAGATGCTCGGTGCCGGGAAAAACACGGCTGTTGAACGTGAAGACGTTGAAGTCGAGCATCACCGTCGGATCCGGCGTCGAAGTCCCCGGCTTGATGAACCACTCGTGCAGAAAAATCGCGTAGTCGCGGTCCACGCGACGGCGCGGTCTCCGGGGATGGAAGATCAGGAAGCCCATCATTCCCATCGACTGCTGGACCATCTCGTCGAAGTGCGGGTGGTACATCTGCGTGCCGTGCTGGCGGACCGTGAACTCGTACTTGAAGGTCTCGC
>JBKJVY010000189.1:0-3727 GCA_046717185.1 Thermoanaerobaculia bacterium | reverse complement strand
TCCGCCGTTCCAGAGAAGGAGGTTCGTACGGCGGGAAGCGGTCTGAGGCACGCCGATTGCGTTCGAGAAGCCTCCCGGCGCGACGACGCCGGACCTCTCGATCGGAAGCGCGAAGACCGCGAAGTCCCCCTCGGGCTTGCGCGACGCGACCCGCAGGGACGAAGCGATGGGGATGTCGGCGCCGACGACGAGAGTGCCCTGTCCCGCCTCCACTCCGAAAAGCGTCGAGAGGACGTTGGCGACGACGGCGCTCCCACCCGGCGGGAGTGTGAGGGGCGCGAAAGCGGGCGCCGTGAGCGGATCGAGCGGGTAGTAGGCGACGGTGACGGCCGCGTCCCGACCCGCGTCGGGGTTCGCGAGAAAGAGGTCGGAGACGAAGCTCGTGTCGAAGAGGCCCACGGCCGTGCCCGCGTTGGGGAACACTCCGTCGGTAGTGGCCCGGACCGGGAGCGACAGCGCGACGTCCCCCGTGCCCCCGTCGAGGACGCGCACGTACGGGAGAAGGACGCCGGCAGAGACCTCCACTCGGACGACGTCGCCCGGCTGGGGCGGCAGGCCAAAGGCCGACGCCGCGGGCTGAAACTCCTGCGCGATGTTCGCGGCGATCGAGATGGGGAGCGTCCCGCGGACCGTCCCGTCGGGCGCGACGAGCGTGAAGACCGCCTCCGCGCCGGACGTTGTGTAGAACCCGAGGATCGAGACCTCGGACTCCCGGCCGCCGGTGAAGAGCGTTCGCGTCGCGCCTTCGCCCAGGCTCTCGGCCCCGGAGAAGGCGGGGGTCGAGTACCCGAACGAGCCGCCGTCGGCGCGCGCCTGGGCGGTTCGCACCGAAACCGCGAGGTCCTCCACCGATCCCGACGTCACCCGAATTCTCACGGGCCCCGAGATCGGAACGGTGCTCGATCCGAGGTCGGCGAACGCGTCGGAGAGGACCACGGTCGCGCCCGGGGCAACGTTGAACGTCGCGCGGGCCGCGAAAAAGCCGGGGGAGAAGAGATAGAGCGCCTCGCCGGCGATTGCGGTGTCGCCGAGGTTCGAGAGCGTAATGTCCACACGGCCCTCGGTATCGGCCGGGCCGGCGAGCTGGGTCGCGACGGGCGCGGACAGGTCCGACTCGCTTCCGATCGTCTGCAGCACGACTCGCGCGAGACGGCCGTTCGAGCCGACCCACACTTCCCCGCCGACCACGTCGATTCCGTAGGCGCTCGTGAACGGAATTTCGGTTCGGAGGATGCCCGGGAGGCTCGTCGTGACCTCGAGGTCGGCGGCCGGAATCTCTTCAGGCGCCGCGGCGACGGTCGTCGGCGTGATCGTCGTATTGCGGATGGTCGCGCGACGGCCGTTGACGAGAGACCCGACTTCCAGGGTGAGCGGCTCAAGCGTGCGCACGGCCCGCGACGCGAGGAGCGGCTCGAGCACCGCGATCTGCCCGTTTCCGCCGTCGGCTTCCGTCACGTAAACGCGTCCGCCGAAGAGGTCGAAGTGGATCGGGTTCAGGAACCCGAGAAAGCTTTCGAGCTCGCCGGTCGCCGGTTTGAAGCGGTCCACGCGCGCGCCCGAGACCTGCGAGATCCAGAGGAATCCCTGCTCGTCGAACTGGATCTGCGACGGGTTCAGGATCGCGATCGTGGGGTCGAAGAACGTCCACGACGTTTCCTGCGAGGCGCCCGGTACGTAGCGGACGATCCGGTTGTTGCCGAAATCCGTCATCCAGAGGGCGCCGTCGGGGCCGAGAACCACGTCGGAGTACGCGATCGTCTGTGTACCGCGCCCCTGCGGGGAGCCGGCGCGGTAGTCGACCACCTCGAGTGTCGTCAGGTCCACGGACTGGAGCCTCTGGCTGGTCTGTGGGATCCACACTTTGCCATCCGGAGCCCGGTAGAACCCGGCCGGACGCGATCCGGGGATGATCCACTCGCGAAGCTGGCCCGTGACGGTGTCGAGCCGGCCGAAGATCGAGCGACCGGCGTCGATCAGGCTCTCGCCGTTGCAGATGAACCACACGAAGTCCCCGTCCACCTCGAAATCCACGGGGTTGGCGCCGCGGTTCCGGTCCTCCCGGATCTGCCACTGCCGGATCTCAGAGCCACGCAGGACCGCGATCCGGTCGAGCGCGGGGAGAAGGAACCACACGGACCCGTCCGGCTGGACGTCGATCCGGACGCCGCTGACGGCGGCGGACTCCTGGGTCGCGTACGAGGTCCCGGCGGGGACGGTCGTCGGCGTCTGCGCCGACAGGACCGCGGAGAGGGACAGAAGGGCGAAGAGCGCCGGGAACAGGCGGGTTTTGGGCATCGGCCGATCATAACCCGCGCTCGCGACGGAACTATTTCAATCTAAATAGCTATCAGCCATCAGCCATCAGCTGTCAGCCATCAGCCGGACCCGAGAGGAGTCTTTGTCGAGCGCCCGGCGTTATCGTTGACGAGTCATGAGAGCCCGCGTCCCCGTCTCGAAGTCCCCGGTCGCTGAGGCCCTTGCGCGGCGGACGGCGCCGGGCGCGTCCGAGCTCATCGAACGATTGCCGGACGGGAGACTCAAGTGCTACTCGTGCGGCCACCGATGCCCGATCCCCGATGGGCGAGAAGGAGTCTGCCGCGTCCGGTACAACGAGGGGGGCGTGCTCAAGGTTCCCTGGGGCTACGTCGGCGCGATCCAGTGCGACCCGATCGAGAAGAAGCCCTTCTTCCACGCGTTGCCCGGCTCCGACGCGCTTTCGTTCGGAATGCTCGGCTGCGACTTCCACTGCGGCTACTGCCAGAACTGGTTCACGTCCCAGTCGATCCGCGACCCGCAGGCGATCGCGTCGCCGCGCGACGTCTCTCCCGAAGATCTGTCGGCGCTCGCGGTCGAGTGCGGAGCGCCCTCCGTGGTCTCGACCTACAACGAGCCCCTCATCACGTCGGAGTGGGCGGTCGCCGTCTTCCGGGAGGCGAAGGAGCGCGGCCTTTACACCGCCTACGTCTCGAACGGGAACGGAACCCCGGAGGTCCTCGACTACATCCGGCCCTGGGTCGACTTCTACAAGGTGGACCTGAAGTCCATGGACGACAAGCACTACCGACAGCTCGGCGGCGTGCTCCAGAACGTTCTCGACACGATCGAAGGAATCCATCGGCGCGGCATGTGGCTCGAGGTCCTGACCCTCGTCATCCCCGGCTTTAACGACTCGGAGGAGGAGCTCACGCGCGCCGCGGACTTCGTCGCCTCGGTGTCGAAAGACATCCCCTGGCACGTCACCGCCTTCCATCCCGATTACAAGATGACCGACCACGGCGCGACCCCGGCTTCAACGCTCGTCCGCGCGGCGGAGATCGGGACGCAGGCGGGGCTTCGCTACGTGTACGCCGGCAACCTGCCGGGTCGGGTCGGGAAGTGGGAGGACACCAGTTGCCCCGGCTGCGGGACCGCGGTCATCGAACGGTCCGGTTTCCGGGTCCGAAAGAACCGGATCGTGGATGGCGCGTGTCCGAGGTGTCGGACCCCGATCCCCGGCCGGTGGGACCCGCGGGTGGAGGGGACGACCAGGACCAACGGAGTGCCGCTGCCGGTCGTTTGGAGGGCAGCGTAAACCTCCACCTCCGCGGCTCGTCCAACCCGTAGTCACTCGCCCGAAGGAGGGCTCACATGGCCATCAACTGGACCCGCGACGCTGCCGCCCACCTCCTGCGCCGGGCCGGGTTCGGCGGGACCCCCTCGGAGATCGACGACCTCTACGCCCGCGGGC
>JBKJVY010000188.1:0-4240 GCA_046717185.1 Thermoanaerobaculia bacterium | reverse complement strand
CATCGGCGCGGCCGGGCGAAGGAGGCGGACAACGGCTTCTTTCCGGAGACGGCGGACATACTTACCGCTCTCCTCGCGACCGCCGACGAGGCGGCGCTTCGCGGCGTCGCGCTCGACAACCTCGAGGTGGTTCGCCGGCGCGTCAACGGACCCCCGGGCGTCAAGTACGACCTCGGAAACGCGGGCTGGGACTCCCTCTGCGTGTACGCGGACGGGACCGTCTATCCGTCCGCGGCGCTCGCGGACCATCGCCCTCTCGCCTGCGGCCGGGTCCCGGAAGATTCGCTCGGCGCGATCTTCGATTCGAGTCCGGTCCTCCAGCGGTTCCGGGACGCCACGCTCGCGCTGCGCGGCCAGGCTCTCGCCGATCCCTTCCGATTCCTGACCGGAGGCGGCGACCTCGAACACGCGTACTTCTTTTCCGTGGACGCGCACGGGGAAGGCAACCTGGCCGCCCCCGATCCCTACTACCCGCTGTCGGTGGCGCTCGTCAAGCGCGCGATGATCGAGACCGCCGAGGCGAAGTGCGCGGCGAGGAACCTTCGTAGCGGCTACGATCCTCCCGCGCTTCACCACGCGATGGGCGAAGGATCGGTCGCCTGCGGCGTGGCCGACGGGGCGGCAGCCGAGATGCCGGTCCTGACGCTGCACTCCAACTGCGTCCTGTCGTTCGACGTCGACAAGCCGCGCGCGCTCGTGCGCGAGTTCTACGGCAAGGCCGCGGAGGCGCCGCAGGCCGAGCTCTGCTGCCCGACACAGTTCGACCCCGCCGACCTGGCGCACATTCCCGCGGCGGTCGTCGAGCGCTTCTACGGATGCGGGTCGCCCGTCTCGATGGCCGACCTGCGCGAGGGCGAGACCTTCCTCGATCTCGGGTCCGGCGCGGGGATCGACGTCTTCATCGCGGCGAAGAAGGTCGGCCGGTCCGGCCGGGCCATCGGCGTCGACATGACCGACCCGATGCTCTCGGTCGCCAACGAGAACCGTCCGCTCGTGGCGGAGAACCTTGGTTACGACGCCGTGGAGTTCCGTAAGGGGTTCCTGGAGGCGATCCCCGCCGACGACAAGAGCGTGGACGTCGTCACGTCGAACTGCGTCGTGAACCTCTCACCCGACAAGGGCCGGGTGTTCGGCGAGATCTGGCGGATCCTCCGGGACCACGGGCGAGTCGTCATCGCAGACATCGTCAGCGAGAGGGAGGTGCCACCGCACCTGAAGACGAATGCGGAGCTGTGGGGCGAGTGCACGGTCGGCGCCTTGACCGCCGAAGGTTTCGTCGCAGGCCTGGAACGCGCCGGCTTCTACGGCATCGAGGTCGTCAAGAAGACCTACTGGAAGTCGATCGAGGGCCACCCCTTTTTCTCCATGACCGTGCGTGGATCGAAATTCGAGAAGATGGCGGGCTGCGTTTTCAGAGGACAGCGAACCGTCTACCTCGGGCCCGGCAAGGCATTCATCGACGAGGAAGGGCACACATTCCCGCGCGGCTACGAAGTCGAGGTCTGTACGGACACAGCGGCAAAGCTCTCGCACGCGCCGTACGCCGGCTCGTTCTACGTGCTCGAGCCGGAAGGCGATGGAACATTGGAAGCGGGCGCCCGCTGCGCTCCGGGCGATCCCTGCGCACCCGGCTGCTGCTAGGCGAGCGAAGCACGATCGTGACGCTCGCCCTCGCCGCTCTCGCGATTCTGGTCGCGCTGCTCGCCTGCGCGAACGGTTCGAACGACGTCTCCAAGGGGATCGCCACGCTCGTGGGAGGGGGAGTCGCGAGCTTCCGCCGCGCCCTCATCTGGGGCACCTTCTGGACGATTGCGGGCGGACTCGTGGCGGCTTTCGCGGCGCAGGGGCTCGTAGCGACGTTCTCGGGCAAAGGCTTTCTCGCCCGCCCCATGGAAGGGGCGGCGTTTCTCGCATCGGTCGCGACCGGCGCGGCCGCGTGGATCTTTTTCGCGACGAGGGCGGGTCTCCCCGTCTCGACCACCCACGCGATCACCGGGGCGCTCGCGGGCGCCGCGATCGTGGGTCAGGGAGCCGCCGCTCTCCATTGGGAACACCTGGCGCGGAGGGTGCTGCTGCCGCTCGCGATCTCACCCTTTCTGTCGATCCTGTTGGTCTACGCCGTGTTCCCGCTCCTGCGACGCGCCCTCGCACGCGCGGACGCCTACTGCCTCTGCCTCGAGAGACGAACCGCGGTCCTCGCGGGCGCGGGGTTCGCCTTCGGCGTCGTGACGACCGAGGACGCCGTCGTCGCGTCGGAGGAGGCGTGCGCGGCCTCGCCCGCGGTCGCCGGCCGATTAAACGTCCTCGACGGCCTGCACTGGGTCTCCTCGGCGCTCACGAGCTTTGCCCGGGGGCTCAACGACACGCCGAAGATCGTCGCGCTCGGCGTCGTCGCCTCCGCCGGGCTCGGAATTTCCGGTTTCCCGTTCTACGCGACGGTCGCGCTCGCCATGGGGGCGGGCGGCGTCATCGCCGGGTTGCGCGTCACGGAGACGCTCGCGCGCCGGATCACCCCGATGTCTCCCACCGAGGGGTTCTCCGCTAACCTCGTCACGACGGTCCTGGTGGGGGCCGCCTCGCTCGCGGCCCTGCCGGTCTCTACGACGCACGTTTCCTCCTCGGCGATCATCGGTGTCGGCCTGCATCACGGCGCTCGGACGGTCCGGTGGGGAACAGTGCGGGAGATGGCGCTCGCCTGGCTCGTGACCCTCCCGCTCGCCGCGCTAGCTGGCGGAGGCGCGTTCGCTCTGCTCGGGGGCCGATGACGGCGGGGCCCTTCCCGATCGGTCCCGCGAACGAGAAGGACTGGCGCGACCTCGTCCTCCTCGTCACCGCGAGCGGGTTGCCCGAGAAGGGACTACGGAATCATCTCGACACCGCCCTCGTGGCCCGGGAGGACGGTCGGGTCGTGGGCTCGGTTGCCCTCGAACTGTACGGACCGGACGCCCTGCTGCGCTCCCTCGCGGTCACGCCCGAGCACCGGGGAACCGGGCTCGGCCGGCGGCTGGCCGACGCGGTCCTCGCTCTCGCGCGCGAGCGGGGCGCCGCCCGCGTATACCTGCTCACCGAGACCGCCGCGCCGTTCTTCCGGCGGCTCGGCTTCCGCGACGTCGCTCGCCCGGACGTCCCCGAGCGGGTGCGCGGCTCGCTCGAGTTTGCGAGGCTCTGCCCGGTGAACGCAGAGGCCCTGATTCACGACCCGGGCGCAGGGGGATGCTTCCGCGTAACCGAAATACCGCTCCCGCGCGTCCTTTGGGGTAGGGGTTCTCGCGCCCGGTTCGGACGGGAACAACCCTTGCTCCTGGAAACGTTTCGAGGAAGGCATGAAGAAAGTCGTCTGGATCGCCATCGGCCTCGGGGTCATCGCCGCGCTGTTCCTCCTCCTCGGCGGGCGGAAGAAGACCGAGCCGAAGTACCGCACCGGAAAAGTGGATCGCGGTGACGTGACACAGACGGTCACCGCGACCGGGTCGCTGTCCGCCGTCACGACGGTCGCGGTCGGCAGCCAGGTCTCCGGAATCATTTCGAAGCTCCAGGCGGACTTCAACAGCCAGGTGAAGAAGGGTGACCTCCTCGCCGAGCTCGACCCGACGCCGTTTCAGGAGAAGGTCAATGCGAGCCGCGCCGGCCTCGAGAAGGCCCAGGTCGAGATGCGCAACACGCGAATCGCGCTCGAGCGTCAGAGGGCGCTCCGCAAGGAGGGGCTCGCTCCGCAGGCGGACTATGACCAGGCCCAGGCCAACTACGACTCCGCGCGAGCGGGCGTTCAGCAGGCGTCCGCGGCCGTCTCGGCGGCGGAGACGGATCTCAAGTACACGAAGATCCTTGCGCCAATCGACGGCGTCGTCGTCGATCGGCAGTACGACGTCGGCCAGACCGTCGCCGCGTCGTTCCAGGCGCCGACTCTGTTCACCATCGCTCAGGATCTGACGAAGATGCAGGTTGCCGCCGACGTGTCGGAGTCCGACATCGGCACGATAAAGGTCGGACAGCCCGTGCGCTTCAACGTGGACGCCTATCCCGACCGGGAGTTCCGCGGAAAAGTCTCCCAGATCCGACTGAACGCGACCGTGAACCAGAACGTCGTCACCTATCCGGTGATCGTCGAGGTGTCGAATCCGGACCGCTCGCTCCGGCCGACCATGACGGCCAACGTATCGGTCGAGGTCTCGCGGGTGCGCGACGTCCTTCGGATCCCCAACGCCGCGCTTCGCTGGAAGCCGGAGGCGAAAACGAGCGC
>JBKJVY010000187.1:0-5052 GCA_046717185.1 Thermoanaerobaculia bacterium | reverse complement strand
AGATGGAGGTCGGATGACCCCATTTCGACCATTTGCTTCAACAGCTGATGAAGAGTGGCTTCGCCTGCCATTTTTTGACCGCTCCTCGAAATGAGTTGTCTCGAACTAAGGTCGTAGTTTAAGCCGGTGGAGGAGGAAAGGAAAGCCCTGGAGGGGTTTCGGGCCTTTGACAGGACCTATCGGTGCTGTCATTCCGAGGCAGAAAAGCCGAGGAATCTGGGGCCCAGATCGCTCGCGGAGCCTGTCCTGGGCGGACGGCCGTAATCGAAACGTTCGCAGATCCCTCGCGGAGCCCTGCCCTGAGCAGCAGACGGCTGTATCAGCGAGACCAGATCCCTCGCGGAGCCTGCCCTGAGCAGAAGGCGGCTGTATCAAGCGAGACCAGATCCCTCGCGGAGCCTGCCCTGAGCAGAAGGCGGCTGTATCAAGCGAGCCCAGATCCCTCGCTCCGCTCGGGATGACAGGAAGGGCGAAGGGCTCGGGATGACAGCGCCTGGAAGCTAAATGACCGTCTCTCTCAGCACTTCCTCGAGGGTCGTCACCCCGTCCCGGATCTTGCTCAAGCCGGCCATCCGGAGCGTTTGCATGCCCTCCTCGACAGCCCGGCGCTTCAATTCGATCGAGGAGGCGCCGGAGAGGATCATGTCCCGGATCTCGTCGGAGAAAAGGAGGACCTCGAAAAGGCCGAGCCGCCCCTTGTAACCGGTGTTCTTGCACTTTTCGCAGCCCCGGCCCCTCTTGACCTTGAGGCTCTTGATCTCGTCGGGCGCGAACCCGATCTGGATCAGGACCTGGGGGGACGTCTCGTGGTCTTCGACGCAATTTGTGCAGACCTTGCGTATCAGCCGCTGTGCGGCAATGCAGTTGACCGACGTCGCGACGAGGAACGGCTCGATCCCCATGTTCATGAGCCGGTTCACGGTCGAAGGGGCGTCGTTCGTGTGGAGGGTGGAGAGCACGAGGTGGCCGGTGAGAGCCGCCTTGACGGCAATTTCCGCGGTCTCGAAGTCTCGGATCTCTCCGACGAGGATGATGTCCGGATCCTGCCGGAGGAAGGAGCGCATGGACGACGCGAAGGTGAGCCCGATCTGCTCCTTCATCTGGACCTGGTTGATGCCGACGAGATTGAACTCGATCGGATCCTCCGCCGTCAGGATGTTCACCGTGGGGTCGTTCAGCTGGGCGATCGCCGAGTAGAGCGTGTTGGTCTTTCCCGAGCCGGTGGGGCCGGTGACGAGCACGATTCCGTACGGCCGGTCGATCGCGTCCTTGAACCGGCGCAGCGGTTCCTGGTCGAAACCGAGCTGCGTCATGTCGAGCTGGAGGCGGGATTTGTCGAGCAGCCGCATGACGACCTTTTCGCCGAAATGGGTCGGAACGACCGAGACGCGCAGGTCGAGGTCGCGCGTGCGCTCCTCGACACGGAGACGGATCTTGATGCGGCCGTCCTGGGGCAGCCGTTTCTCGGAGATGTCGAGCTTCGCCATGATCTTCAGCCGCGAGATGAGCGGATCCCGCGTGCGCATCGGGAGTGCCATGATGTTGTGGAGAACGCCGTCGACGCGAAAACGCACCCGGAACTCCCTCTCGTACGGTTCGATGTGGATGTCGGAGGCTCCCGCCTTCAGCGCCTCGATCAGGATGAGGTTCGAGACCTTGATGATCGGCGCCGACTCGGAGGACTTCGCGAGATCGATGAGGTCGATCTCCTGGCCCTCCTCTCCGCGGACGACGTCGACATCGCCGGCGTCGAAGCCGGTGATCTCGTCCATGTTGAATTCAGAGAGTCCGACGCTCGCCATGTCGTCCATCGTCAGCGCCGACGTCATGAGATCGTCCATGCCGCCCATGCTGACTTCGCCCGGCGAGACTCCGGTCGTGGCGCCCTTCGGCCGCTCCTTCAGCACGACCGACCTTGGAGTGCCGTAGTGCTTGTCGATCGCGCGACGCAGGGACGCTTCGGAGGCGACGACCGGCTCGACGTTGTACCCCGTCATGAACTTGATGTCGTCCATGGCGAACACGTTCGTGGGGTCGGACATCGCGATTGTGAGCGTGGCGCCCGTCTTGTTCACCGGAAGGACGCCATACTTGCGGGCGACTTCGCCCGGCACCACTTTGATGATCGCCGCGTCGATCTCGAAGTGGGCGAGGTCGATGGACGGCACGCCGAACTGCTGCGAGAGGGTCTCGGTGATCTCCTCCTCGGTCGCGGCGCCGATGCGGATCAGGGCCTCTCCGAACTTGCCCCCTTCGTCCCGCTGCGACTGGAGAGCGGCCTCCACCTGCTCGGACGTAACGAGCTTCGCTTTGACGAGGAGGTCACCGAGCTTTAAGGCCATGGAAACGCTTGAGGGTAAGGCTTCGTGCTCCTGGTGTCAAAAAGAAGGCAGGGCTCTGAGCTGATAGCGACTGCTTCTCGACCGCCCGCAGCTTTCCGAGGAGAGTTCCCACCTTGAGCTTCGATTTCAGCTGCACCGGCATCTTCCTCTCGTCGTCGGTCAGCCAGAGAACGAGGTTCCTTCCCTTTCCGATGAGCCCTTCGCTCGAGCTCCTCGGCTCGACCCGGATGGTGCGGAAGGTGCCGGCCGGCGTCGTGACGGTCTCGCGGCCCAGAACGACGACCGACAGCGGAAACATACGCTTCGACACGACGGTGAGCTGCACGGTCTGCCCCGGGGCGAGGTCGAGCAACCGGATGTAGTACACGGAGGAGAGCGAGTCGAGCGTGTCCGCCGAGATCGGAGTCGGCTTTCCATCTCGGATGGCGAGCTTCCGCGGGTAGTCGAACTCGATCAGCTCGTCACGCACGCGCTTGCCTTCGACCGTGTGCTTCTCGAAGCGGAGCGTTTGGAAACTGCCCGGATCGACCCACGATGCCAGATAGTCGCGGACGAGAAAAAACTTGGAGAGGAACTCTCCGGAGACGGCGGAAAGCTCGAACTTGTAGGCTGGTTTGCCGGCAAGCTCCGTCTCGGTCGCGGAAAGGGTGAGCTCGCCGCCGGCCGTTCCGAGGATGGACATCGCGAAGCGCAGCGTCTCGCCGAGGAAGGGCGGGCGCCGATCCGCCTTCGGCTGCGCGGAGGCGGCCGGAACGAGAGTGAGCGCGGAGATGAGCGCCGCGAGGACGAGACGACCAGGTTTCAAGCGTCGGACAGAACGAGAGATAGCCGACAATAGTTCCCGCGCGTTGGGATAGGAGGGGATCCCTCGCTTCGCTCGGGACTCCCTTGCTCAAGCCTCATGCCGCCAGCACCTCGAAAGCGCGCCGGGCGACCGTGGCGGCATCCGTCGCCCCGTCGTACCGGACCGCGGACTGCGGTCGGCGGTACGGGCCGTTTCGGGCCGGGTCGGTCGGCCCGAAGAGAGCGAGGGTCGGAACGCCGAGCGCGTCGGCCAGGTGGAGCGGCCCCGTGTCGCCGGCGACGAAGAGCGACGCGCGGGCGGCTACCCGCGCGAGCCCTTCCGCGGGAAGGAGAGGGAGCACACGGGCGTCGGGTAGGAGCTCGGACATGCGGTGGGCGCGGGCCTCGTCCCCCGGCCCCCACGAGACGACGGGAGAGAGCCCCGCGTCGGCCGATAGGAGCGCGGCGAGCGCCGCGAATCTGGCCTCTCCCCACGCCTTCTCCGGCCGGCCCGCGCCCGGGTGGTAGACCGCGAAGGGCGTCGGCTGGTCGGCGAGAAACGAGTCGGCCTCCGGCGAGGGCAGGCGAAGCAGGAAGGCCGCGTCGGGCGAGCGATGAGTGATGGGGATCCCCGCCGCTTCGGCGAGCGCGAGGTTCCGGTCCACGACGTGTCCCCCCGGGAGAGGCCGCACCGGCTCGTCGCAGAGGAGGGCGGAGGCCCGTTCCTTCCGGTCAGCCGCCGCGAAGCCGATGACGGGGGCCCCCGCGGACCGGGCGAGCAGCGCCGACTTCCAGAGGCCCTGCGCTTCGATTGTCCGGTCGGGGGCGAAATCGCGCAGGGCGCGGCGAACCCGGGCGACGTCAGAAACCGTGCCGGGAGAGAACGGGCTCCGTCGCCACCGTTTGGTGTCGGCGACGAAGACCCTGGCCAGGTCGGGGTTGCCTTCGAGGACGCCGCCGTAGGCGGGCTCGACGAGCCACGCGACCTCCGCGCCGGCCCGCTTCGCGTTCGCCGCGATCGGCAGCGCATGGATGACGTCGCCTAAGGAAGAGAGGCGGACGATCAGGAGGCGCATGAGGTATAGCTATCAGCCATCGGCTATCAGCTATCAGCTCCGGGTTTCCTGTCTTGAGCTGACGGCTGAGAGCTGACAGCCGAAAGCTTGATCCTCTCAATCAGATCCGTCGTCCCATGGTCCTTCGGATCCCCGACGATCGCGGTGCGCCCGCCGTTCCGGGCAACGACGTCGCGCTCCGGAACCGTGTCGGAGGTGAAGTCCGTCCCCTTCGCGTGAACGTCGGGCCGGAGCTCGTCTAAGAGCGCCGAGGGAGAGTCATCCTCGAAGACGACGACCGCGTTTACGCTTTCCAGGGCCGCGACGATCTCCGCCCGCTCCGCCGCGGGGACGATGGGCCGCCCTGCCCCCTTCGAACGCGCGACCGAGGCGTCGGAGTTCACCCCGACGAGGAGCCAGTCCCCCTCCCGCCGCGCCGCCTCGAGGTATCGCACGTGCCCGGCATGGAGGAGGTCGAAGGCACCGTTGGCGAACACGACCTGCCGCCCCGCGGCCTTTTCTTGCGCCCGGAGCCGGACCGCTTCCTCACGCGAGACGATCTTCTCCGCCGTCAAGAGGTGAGCGTCCGATCCGACGCGATCGCGCGCGAAAGCTCGTCCGCCGACGCGGTCGCCGTCCCCATCTTCATGACGACGACGCCGCCCGCAAAGTTCGCGAGGAGCGCCGCCTCGAGCGGAGTCGCTCCGGATGCGAGCGCGAGTGAGAAGGCCGCGAGAACGGTGTCGCCGGCGCCGGTGACGTCGGCCACCTGGTCGGTCCCGTGCACGGGGATCAGGGTGGGAAGCTCCCCTCCGTCGAAGAGCGCCATTCCCCGCGAGCCCCGTGTGACGAGAAGGGTCCGGCACCCGATC
>JBKJVY010000186.1:0-2909 GCA_046717185.1 Thermoanaerobaculia bacterium | reverse complement strand
CCCGGGGGACTTCAGACGGTAAACATACGCCGTGACCGCGGCACCGATCGTGCGGACAACGACCTCGTAGCTGTTGTCGAAGTAGAGCCCGCCGGAACCCGCCTGCCCGAGCGAGAACGCGCGCCGGGGCGATCCGCCCTGCGTGAGCCAGCCCGTGTCGTAGATCTCAATTGCCGACTGCGACGTCGTGAAGTTGTTGTGGGCGAACACCGCCGGAAGCTGCCCTCCGCGGACGATCACCCGGTCGAAGTTGCCCGGGATCGACGTCGACGACGGCGTGAGCGTCCCACCGAACTGCGAGGGCGCATATTCGTAGGCGCGAAGCCCTTCGGTCCCCTCCGCGGAAAAGACAAAGATTCTTCCATTGACCGACGCGACCGCGAGCGAACGGGAGTAACCCGCGCTCGCGACCGAGGCCGCTGCCGTCGGGATCCCGCTCGCCGGGTTGATCGTCGCGATCCGAATGGTCTGGTCGATCGCCCCCGCGAGCAGGTAGAGGTCGGAGCCGCCAAAGGCGACTTTGAAGGCGGCGACCTTCGCCGGCGTGAGGTCGGGAGACCAGTTGAAGATCGAAATGGGCGAAAGCGCCGCGTTCTTCGCCGTCTGCCCGTTCGTGTTCGTCAGATCGATGACCGCCACGCCCTGTTCCGTGGGCACATAGCCGAAGTACTTCCCGGAGGAGGCGACGTAGACCGCCCCGATCCTTCCGCCCAGAGGGAAGGTGCCGTCGCCACCGATCGCGAGCTTCACCTGCTGGCCGAAGCGGACCCCGCCCGAGCCGTCGGTCCGCGCCGCCTGACCCGGTGCCAGGACCGCGCCCCCCTGCCGGGCCGCGTTGAAGTCCGAGACCATCCGAGCGCTCCCGTCGGGAGCCTCGGCGGCCGCGAAGGCCGTCGCCCCCTGATGACAGTCGCACGTCAGCTGGATGAGCCCGCCGTTTCCGGAGCCGGGCTCGTTACCGATGACGACTTGCGAAAAAGCGCCCGGGTTCAGAGGGTCCACGAGGCTCGCCCGGGCGAAGCCCCACTGGGTCGCGACGTACAGGTAGCTCGACCCTCCCCCCGTCGAGAGATTGCCCGACGAGAGGCTCCCGGCGAACTGCGGAAGGGAGTTCGTGGAAGGAGTTCCCTGAAGACCACAGCCGGACTGCGCCTCGACGGCGCCGGCGTTCAAGGAAAGAACTGCTGCTGCGACGAACACCGAGAGAGTTCGGACGGCCGATTTCATGGGGTTCGATTCCTTTTTGGACGAGTGGGCAGTGATGACTCCGGGATAGGGGCTAAGGTCGGATTTCAGGTTCTCTTACTCCGACGTCAGAAAATTTGAAATCAGGCCTTGGAGTCTTAACGAGCCTTTCCGGAAGCGAAAAAAGAGTGGTCGGGACTTTCGTCCCGCCCACTCGGCGAAGCTGAAACTATGGACCGGTTCCGACGATCGTCGGGATAACCGGAGCCTGGATTCTCACGCCGGTCACGTTAAGCGGGTTGCAGGTCGACGGATCGAGCTGCGTCCCCGGGGTGGAGGCCGACAGGAAGGCGCCCGGGCCCTGGAAGTCGTAATCGACCCATGCCTGGTCCAACCTGCCGTTGAGGTTGGCTCCAGTACCGGGGTTCCAGAAACTCATGCTGACCCAGCCGGCGGCGAACGACGGGATCGATCCCGCGAACGACGTGATGTTCCGGCGCTGTGTCTCGAGCGGGAAGTTGAATGTCGGTGCAGTGCACGGCGAGGGGCAGACCCCCGAGAGGACCGTGTTCTCGTCTTCGTCGTAGAAGCCGAGAGTCACGACCGGCTCGATGTCCGAGCAGTCGCCACCAGGAGTGCCGAGCAGGTCTTTCAACGATCCGGCAGAAGCGCGCCAAACGTTGAAGTTCGACGTGACACCGGCGGTGTTGAACCAGCGGGCGGCGTACTTGAGGCCCAGGGGCTCGCGCTGATCGCCGATGCCCTGGTTCCAGAGGTTCGTGGCGAACAGGGCGCAGTTGCCCGGCGAGCAGAGAGTGTCGGCGCCGACGTACCGGGCGTAGAACGTCCGGACGCGCGGAACCGAGTTGACATTCCCCGCCAGCGAAGGATCGGCTTCGATGTTGACGGTCGAGCCGCCCATGGTCGGGATGCCCGATCCGGAGGTGAAGATCACCTCACCAAAGAGGTTGTTCTCCATGCCGATCGCATCCCGCTCGTAGTAGAGCGAGTCGTTCGGGTTGGAGAGGTTGCAGTAATTGGCGTGGTCGATGACGAGGTACCCGCGAATCGGGTTGGTAATGACGCCATCGACGCCGCCAGTGCACTCGGTGGAGTCATCGGTCTCGTCGAGCGAGTCGAGGACACCGAACGCGAAGCTACCGCCGGCCGGCCACGCGGGCTGCGGGTAGAGCGTCGTCGCGAGCGTGTTGTCGAGCGGAGTTGCCGTGTCGACCGGCCGGATACGAAGGAATTCGCCGGTCACCGTCGGCGGGCTGTAAGCAACCGCAAGCGGATTGCGCTGACAGGCGTCAGCCGTAGCGGCCACGTGAGTAACTCCGATCGGCGTCGTCGGCAGGAACCCGGAAAGCACTCGACCCATCGACATCGACTGACAGTCAAATCCCGTCAGCGCGATGTTGAAGTCGAGAACGAGCTGGGTACGCTCGTTGAACACGTTGACGTGAGCGAGCATCGGCGCCGCGGAGGCGTTGCAGATCGTCACGAGCGTGTCGCGGGCGTTGGCCCCTGCACCGAGCGGCGTCCCGTCCGGAGCGAACGTCGCTTCGAAGTACGGGACCAGAAGCGTCGCCGCGGGGCGCTGGTCAATGGTGCACGTGATGGCGCTCGCACTCCCCGCAACCGCGAAGAGTACGGCGATCGCCATACACGTCATCAGGGTTTTCTTCATTGAGATCTCCTCATCACAGTTAACTACTGAAAAC
>JBKJVY010000185.1:0-3609 GCA_046717185.1 Thermoanaerobaculia bacterium | reverse complement strand
GCCGCCGGCACGAGAAAGAGCGCTGCGGCGAGCGCCGCGGCCGCGCCGGGGGTCTTTTTCCCGAGCAGGAAGGGGACTTCCTTTTCCTCGGCGACCGCGAAGGTCGGCGTCATGTCGGCCGGATCGCGCTTCAGGAAGTCGAAGATCTGGTGCTCGCCCGGGTCGAGGCCGGTCGCGAACGACGTCCACGAGACCGGGGTCTGCGGCGGCACCGGCGGCGTCAGCGGAGTGTAGCCGCCGCGGGCGGCAAGGGCGGCGAGGTTCGGGAGGCGGCCGGAGGCGATCATCGCCTGAACGAGCGCGGCGTCCACGCCGTCGAAGGCGAGGACGACGACCCGGGAAGGCGGAGTCGACGCGAGAAGCGTCCCGGCCACCGCCGCTGCCGCGAGAAGGTGCACCGAATGAGTGTAAGGCTCTGAGCCCCGAACCTCGCCTCATAGAATCCGGCTGTGGCAGCTCGCACCGAGGACCTCCCGACCCTCCTCGCTCGAATCCCGGATCTCGAGATCCGCTCTCTCTTCTCGCCGGAGTTCATCCTCTGCTCCGAGGAGTTCGACCGATTCACGGTCGACGTCCTGCTGAACCTCGTGGCGGAGCTCGACCTCGCCCTGCCACTCTCGCGCGGGACGACGGTCCGCGAACTGCGCGCCGCGCGCGGCTGGGCGCAGCGCTCGGAGATTCCGCTCGACTGGATCTTCCGCAAGCTCGCTGCCGAACAGCATCTCGACGTCGAGGGCGTCGGCCTGGAAGCGGTCTATCGGGCCCGCGGAACGCTGCCGGTGGGCGATCCCGACCGCGCCGAGGCGCGCGCGCGTGCGATCGACCCGGGATCGATCCCCCCCTTCTCGGTCGTCCGGGCCATGGTCGGGCACATTCCCGCGTTCCTCCGCGGAGAGTCGAGCGGCGAGGAGGTCCTCTTTTCTCCTGCCCGGCTCCCGCTCTGGTTCGAGTACTTCTCGAACGACAACCTCCTCTATGCGATCAACAACCGGCTCGGAGCCGAAGCGGTCGTGCGGGCGCTCCCTCACGCACAGCCGGCGACGATCCTCGAGATCGGCGGCGGGTCCGGTTCCGCGGCGCTCGCGCTGGCGGAGCGGCTCGCGCGCGACGCCGCGCTCTCCCGAGTCGGCCGATACGTGTTCACGGAAATCGTCCCGACCTTTCTTCGACGCGCCGAACGAACGATTCGCTCGCGTTGGCCCGCCTGGCCGGCCGAGTTCGCCCGGCTCGACATGGACCGGGACTTCGGAGAGCAGGGGATCGAATCCGGCTTCGCCGACGTCGTTTACGCCGTCAACACCATCCACATCGCGAAGGACCTCGCGGCGACGCTCGCCCGCGTGCGGGAGGCGCTCAAGCCCGGAGGGATCGCCGTCTTCTCGGAGTGCGTCCGGCCGTTCGAGGGGCAGCCGATCTACGTCGAGTTCGTCTTCAACTTCCTCGAGAACTTCACGGGCGTGGCCACCGACGCCGCGACGCGCCCCAACCACGGCTTCCTGACGCCGCAGAACTGGAGGATGTCACTCGCCGCCGCGGGCTTCGAGAGTCCGGGGATCCTTCCGGACGTCGAGAGCCTCGCGCGTCACTATGAGGCGTTCTTCGTCGCGGCGGTCAGCGCCCGGAAGCCGGTAGTCGTTAGTCGTTAGTCGCTAGCTCGGCTGGGGTCCTCCCAGAAGGGATAGAAGCAGTACCACTGCTCCGGGTTGGCGGAGACGTACCTCTCGAGGACCGCGACGTACCGCCTCACGTTCTCCCGGAGCGCGAATTCGCGGTCGCCGCCCCGCTCGATCGCGAGAGGCTCCTCGACGACCGCCCGGTAACGTCCGTCCGGCGTCCGGATGATGAAAGCGGGAAGCACCGTGGCGCTCGTGGCCATCGCGACGAGAAACGGCCCGCGTGGAAAGTAGGCGTCGCGCCCGAAGAAGGGCACCGCGATACCGGTGTTGCTGAAGTCGCGGTCTCCCTGCATGGCGACGATCCCGTTCGCCTTGATCGCGCGGAGCACCGCCAGCGTCGGCGCCAGGCTCCGATCCACGCGGATCTCCGTGATGCCCGCCCGCGAGTGGAGGGCTCTTCGCGCGCGTTCGACCGCCGGAAAGATGTCCGGGACCAGCACGACGTGGATCGGCTGCTTCATCTCGGCGAGCATGAGACCGCCGACCTCCCAATTGCCGAGGTGCGCCGTCAGGAGAAGAACGCCGTTCCCTTCGTCGCGTCCCTCGACGATCCGCGAGTATCCGACGACGCTCTCGACGAGCCGCGACGCCTCCTCGGGCGGGCGCGTCGCGAAGTGCAGGAAGTCGAGCCAAGCCGTGAAGTGCGCGTCCAGGAGCGCCTTGCCCGCCCTCCGAACGTCGCGCGAGTCGGCCGGACGCCCGAGGATGATCGAGAGGTTCGCGCGGAGCGCCCGCTGGTACTTGGGCCGAAGCTGCATGTAGCGGCTCACCGTCTGCCGGATCACGGCGCGGAGCACGCGCCGCGGAAGGCGCCGGGCGAGAAAGAGCGAGAGCGGAAACCAGACATGGGACGTCGCGGAGGCGACCGCCCGCACGAGACGGTTGCGGCTCGCCATTTTCTCCTGCATCGGCGGGAATCGTAGCCCGGAGTCAGGATCCGAAGGCTTACTTGCTACCATCGCGGCGATGAAAGCGGGGACGACGGCGAAGATCCTGGCGGCCGGCGCGTGGCTCCTCGCGGCGGCACTCGCCCTCGCGGCTTTTCTCTCGTTCCGGGCGACTCTCGCCGTCCGGCTCGACCACGCTCACGAGCTCGAGTCGGCGTCGGTGCGGCCGGCGGCAGCAGCCAGGCTCGCGGCCGAGCTCGCCGCACACCGCCTTGCGCTCGTCTCCGAAGGCGAGTCGCGCGCGGTGGCCGGAGCGTTCCGAAGGGCCGCCGGCGATCAGGCCCTCGACGCCTATCGAAAAGCGGGCGGAAAGGCGGCCCTCGTCGAGGAGGTGCGCCGGGCGCTCGCCGCGGAGCGCGAGCCCGAAGCGGGCACTGACGTCGCGTTCCTGCGCGCGATTCGGGGGCTGCGGACGGAGGCGGCGGGCGTCCCGTCCCCCGTCCGGCCCGAGCCGCCTTCGTCGGCCCGCCGGGCCGGCTGGCTCCTCGTGTGGGCAACGGTGGCGTCGGGCGCCGGCGCGCTCCTCGCGTATCTCGCGGGACGATCGCGTCCCTCGCCGCCGCCGTGAGCCGCCGCGCCACCGGCCTCCTCCCCTACGCCGTCTTCTTTCTCCTCGCCGCAATCTCGTGGAATCGCTGGATCGAGCCGTTCGTCGACACGGGGCGCGAGCTCATGGTGCCGGCGCGCGTCGCCGAGGGAGAGGCGCTCTACCGAGACGTCCGCTTCTACTACGGACCGCTCGCGCCGTACCTCGCAGCGGGAGTCGACCTCCTCGTCGGAAGGTCCTTTCCTGCCCGGATCGCGCTCGCCGGCCTGATCGCGCTCCTTCACCTGGAAGCGCTCAGAAGGCTCGCACGGCGGCTCCTGCCGGACGGCCTCGCTTCGCTCGTCGCGTCCCTCACGGTCGGCATCGCCTTTTTTCTCCGGCCGGGCGGCTGCCACCTCTTTCCCTACAGCCTCGACACCTCACTCGCCGTCGCGGCGGC
>JBKJVY010000184.1:0-7175 GCA_046717185.1 Thermoanaerobaculia bacterium | reverse complement strand
CTCGAAAAGCTCCTCGGCTAGTCGGATCGGTCGGAAGCGGGACCGGGCGGGGGCTTTCCCGCGTCCGGTTTGTCGCCCGACTCAGCGTGGATGGTGCGCTCACTCTTTTCCAGAAAGATTTCGACTTTACGCTCGGGCTGGAGGTGGCGCTGTAGCTCCAGCAGGCCGGTTCTCATCAGGGTGCCTCTTCCGGAGCGACCGTACTTCCGCTCCTGTCGTTTCCCCTCGAGAATCACGAAGAGCACGAGCGCTACGATCGCGACGAGGAGCCAGGCCCAGGACGGCATCCCGGCCGTCAGAACGGGTAGCCGATGGAAAAGAAGAACCGCCCTTTCTCCTTGCGCGTGTCCCGCGCGAGAGGCGGATCGAGCTGGTTTCCCTCCGCGTCGACCGCGATGACGTCGAAGGCGACCGTGCGGGGATCGAGGGGCCACCCATACTCCACCCGGACCGGGCCGATGGGAGTCATGTAGCGAATTCCGACCCCCACTCCCTGTCGGAGGCCGTCGTTCCCTTCGAGCGCCACGCGGATGTCGGAAGGCCGCTTCCACACCTGGGCGGCGTCGTAGAAGAGCGTCCCCCCGAGGTTGCCGAAGATCGGGAAGCGATACTCGGCGTTCAACCCGAGGAACCCGTTTCCCCCGACGATGCGCGGGCCGGCGTCGCAGTCGAAAGCGGCGAGATCGGGGTAACGGCCGGCGCAGGACCCGTCACCCTCCCCCTCGTGCGGGGTCGCCCGCGTATCCTGATCGACGGTCGCGCCCGGGATTCCGACGAGGTCCGTCTCGAACGCGCGATTCGTGGACCTGCCGCCGGCAAAGAAGCGCTCGGCGATCGGCACGGGCACTCCGGTCTCCTCCGCGTGGGGGAAGACGGCGCCCGCGCGCCCCGAGACCGCGAACACGCCCCCGCCGAACTCGCGGAAGAAGGCGCCCTGTCCGGACACCTTCGTGTAATTGGCGTTCGCCGACAGGAGCGGGAACGCGTACTTCGCCGCCGTCGTCAGGTAGTAGCCGTCGTGCGGATCGATGATGTCGTCGCGCCGGTCGTAGAACAGGTTCGGCCCGATCGCCGACTGCTGGATCGGCTGGTCGAACTTGCTGAACTCCCGCTCGATGTTGGAGAGGTCCTTGGGATTGACCGGCTCGATCCGCTGGTACTCGTATCGCAATCCGACCCGAAGGTACGGGCCGAAGAGGCGGGAGGTTTCGACGACCGTACCGACCCGCTCGATGTCGACTTGCTGGATCGGCTCGCGGGTGAAGAAGAAAAGAACGCTCAGCGGAATGTCCCGGTTGAACAGGAACGGCTCCCGGAAGGTCGCGATGACGCGCCCGCGCGATGAGATCGGCGCGTACTGAACCTCCAGGGAGGCCGACCGCATCGTC
Source organism: Thermoanaerobaculia bacterium (assembly GCA_046717185.1). Classification (GTDB taxonomy): domain Bacteria; phylum Acidobacteriota; class Thermoanaerobaculia; order UBA5066; family Gp7-AA6; genus Gp7-AA6. Next base: position 5,787 of record JBKJVY010000184.1, on the reverse strand, counting down.
CCGAAGAGGTTGTTGTAGGAAACGCCCACGATTCCAAACGGGTCGTGTCGGTTCTCGAGGGCGTCGGGGGCGTACTGGTACCCGAGACCGTACAGGAGCGAGAGGGGGCGGCCCTCGCGCACCTCGATGTCGACGGTGCGGACCTGAGTCGCCGGATCGGCCGGCTGCGGCTTGAGCTCGACGCGCCGGAAGACCCCCGTGCGGGTCAGGTTCCGCTGCGTCGTCAGCACCTCCTGCTCCGAGAACGCGTCGCCCTCGTCCCACGTGACGAGCCGGGTGATCCGGTTGGTGCTCGTCCGGGTGTTCCCGCGCACGATCGTCTTGCCGAAGAAAGACCGCATTCCCTCTTCGACGCGGTACGTGACATCCGCCGCGGTGCCGTCCGGCGAGAGAGTCCAGGCGTCTTTCACCACTACCTCGCGCCACCCCCGGTTGCGATACTCGTTCTGGAGGGAGAAGGAGTCCTGGCGCACCTCGTTCGGGTTGAACGGTTCGCCGGCCTCGACCGAAAGGATCTCCTCGATCTCCTCCGGAGAAAGGTGCTCGGCGCCCTCGACCTTGCGCGCCGCGACGACCGCACGCGGTCCTTCGGTCACGGCGATGTTGACGATCAGCCGGTCGGGTTTCGATCCCTCGGTGACCTTCGGGTCCTCCACCTTCGCGCTCACCCAGCCCCGCGTCTGGTAGTAACCGAGGATCGCGTCGACATCTTCGTCGAGATCCTTGTCCACGAGACGCCCCGGGCGGACGACCGGTAAGCCCTTCTTCTGCGTCACCATGAGCTTGCGCAGCCTGTCGTCGGAAACCTGGTCGTTGCCGGCGATCTCGATCTTCTCGACCGCGAACTTGCGCCCCTCGTCCACGTCGATCGCGACGGTGAGGACGTCGGGCATCTCCGAGATCGAATAGTCCACCTTCGCCCGGTAGTGCCCCTTGCGCTGCAGTCCGCGCCGCTTGTTCTCGACGTACTGCAGGATCAGGTCCTCGTCGAAGATCTGTCCCTGAAGGAGGTCGAGGACCTCGCGGCGCACCCGCTTCTCGCGGATTCCCTTCGTCTGAAAGACGACCTTCGGACCGACCGAAATCCGATAAACCGGCATTACCCGTCCGTCGTCGTTGGGTTGGGCGGCGATGAGCTCTACGGTGCCCCGGAGATGCCTCTGTTTCCGGAGGAAGGTCGTCATGCGCTCCGCATCCGCACGCGCCCGAGTCTCGCGATAGCGATCGCCCGGATCGAGCCGCGCCCTCTTCAGAAGCTCTCCACGAGTGAACGGTTTGATTTCTCCGTCGAAGAACGGCGGCGCCGTGCGCGCCGGTTTTCCGGCGTCGATGTGGTAGATGACCTCGGCGTCGAAGGTCTTTCGGTCGAAGAACACTTCGGGCTGAACGGTTGCTGTGACGTAACCCTCCGCGTCGAGGCGGCGCTTCAGGGCCTCCGCGCCTTCCTCGAGCTCCTCCGCCTGGAAGACGGCGCCTTCCGACAGGGCCACGACCCGCCGCATGTCCTCCTTCGACACCGAGACCCCATCGTCGAATCGAAGCGGGTTGACGCGGAAGGCCCGAAACAGGTGGATCGTCACGTCCACCCCCGCTTCCGCCGGAGTCGCGTCGATGCGCACGTCGGAGAAGCGGCGAGTCGCGAAGAGGTGGCGGATCGTGGAGCCGGTGCCCTCCTCCGTCAACGGCTGCCCCGGCTTGATCGAAACGAGCCGCGTCACCTCGTCCTTGTCGACCGGCCCGTCCGTCGTGTACCCGACCGACAGGACGATTCGGCCGAAGAGGGCCGGCAGCGCCGCGGCCGGCTCCTGCCCGAGTGCGTGCCCGGCCGCGCAAAGGAGGAGCGCGGCCGCGAGAGCGAGCGGCCCCCTTCTTCGCGCGGTCAAAACCGCTGCCGCCGCCGGACGTTGATCGAGTAAACCCCGTTCTCGTCGCGCAACGCCTGCAGCGTGAGGAACTGCGTGACCCGCCACTCGAGCTGGACGACAGGCTCCTTGTCGGAGTTCAGGGACTGTGAGTACGTCGCCGAGAGATTCGGCGTGATCTGCTTTCCCACCGTCGAGCGGATGTCGGTCAACTGGCTTCCGGTGAAGACCGGGTCGATCTGGAACCGGTCGAGCCGGAAGAGACGCTGCGTCCCGCGGGTCAGAGTTCCGGCCACCGCGCCGGCGACGATCCCGCCCGCGGCCGAGACGATTCCCTGGGTGGTGTCCCCGCCCGCCGTTCGCTGCCCCGGCTCCGCGCCGGTCAGGAGGAGCCCGATGACGGCGTCGTCGGAGAGCGGCGGGTCGGACGTGAACGTCGACTGGATACGCGGCCAGGTGCCGACGAGACTGACGATCAGGTCGTAACCCTTCACCTCGGCGCGCGCGCGCAGGTCGATGATCGGCGCGATCCGCGCGGTGTTCGCGAAGGTGACTGTCCCGGCCTCGATCTCGTACTGGACGTCCCGAAAAGTGATGCGGCCCCCTTCGTCGAGCAGGACCTGCCCGAGCACGATCGGGTGGGCCACAGTGCCCCGAGCGACGAGATCCACCTCCGCCGTGAGCCGCGCGACGTTGTTGCGGACCTCGAGCGCCGCCGCCGACACGATCCGCACCTCGAGAGCGGTCTCTTCCTTCCACGGCTCCCTCGCCGCGATGGCGCCGCTCGGCCGGCTCCGCTCGAGAAGGTCCGCAAGGGTGACCTCGAAGTCTCGGGAGTAAGTCCCACGCAGGAGCGTCACTTCGCCGCGCACGATGTTGCCGCCCGGAACGCCGGTCGTGACGAGGTCCGCGTCCACGACGAGCCGCATGTCTTCCGGGTACCGCAACGCGACGTGCCGGGCCTGGATCGTGAGCCGGAAATTCACGAGCTTCAGGCCCTCGAGGTTGACGCTGCCGGCGGCGAAGAGATCGCCTCCCCCCACCCGCGCCCGAATTCCGTCGATCTGAGCGCGGGATCCGTGGAAGGAAATGACCCCGTCGATGTCGTCGACGATCTGGGTGAGACCGGTCAGGCGGTACTTGCCGTTCTCGACGCGAAAGGTACCGGACAGGTCCGGCGCCTGGAACGTGCCGGCGGCGGCCACGTCGAGGACGAGGCGGCCCGACAGCGTCGTCCCGGGAAGGGCGAGCGCCACGAGCGACGCGTCGATCGGACCGGCCACCCTGAGCGACAGGGCTTGAGAAGCGCCGAGGTCCACCGAACCGCTCACCTTCAGGTCGGTGCCCTCCCCGACCGCGTGGAACTCGTCGAAAACGAGCCTTCGCTGGGCGAGCGCGATTCGCACGTCCCCGGACGTTCGGAGGATTCCGGGCCGGTCGGGAAAATCGAGCCGCGCCTCGGTCACCGTGAACTCGCCGGATAGGAAATCCTTCTCGTTGCCGGGGAGGGTGAGGACGCCGCGCACCGCGAGCGCGCCTCCCCGTCCGGGCTCGAGCGTGAACGGCGTGAAGAGCAGGAGAGAGGCGAGGTCTCGCGCGTCGAGGGAAACGTCGACCTTCGCGCCCGGCTCGAAGAGGTTCCCCTGGGCGGAGAGCGACCAGCGCTCCGGCACCGAAACTCCACCCGTGAGCGCGCCCTCGACCATCTTGACTTCGAGGCGCGGCTCACTCCCCTCGGGGAGCTTGTGTCCGAAAAGCGACGCGTCGGAGAGCGTCGCGGTCGCGGTCAGGTTCGGCCGCGTGATCGAGCCCTCGCCGGCGACCTGGAACGAGAGCTTGCCGGAGACGTCGTCGGCGACGTCCGAAAGCGCGGTGACCGCCCCGATCGGAATCCCGTCCGCCGCAAAGCGGGCTTCGAACGTCTTCCGTTCGAGCGCGATCGAGCCGCTTCCCGCCACGACCCCGCCGTCGATTTCCGCGCGGACGTCGTCGAGCCGGAACGTCCCGGGCGAGAAGAGAAGCCGCCCGGTGACGAGCGGCACGCGCTGACCCCAGATCACGGCGTCCCGGACGGCCACGGGACCGCCTCCCGAGAGCGACGCGGTGCTGCCCACGACCGGGAAGCTCCCGGACACCATCCCCTCCACCGGATAGTCGAGGTCGAGATACTCGAGGAGGCGCGAGAGCGGGTACTCCTTCGCCGCGATCTGGACGTCGAGCTTCGGCAGGCCGGTCGCCTCGCGGTACCGCACCGTGCCCTCCAGAGAGAAGCTCGCCTCTCCGTCGTACACCCGGAGCGGGCGGAAGATGAACGCTCCGTCGCGCACGTCCGCGGTGCCGCGAACGCTGCCGAACCGGACCCCTGCGTAACGGGTCTCCTCCGCCGAGAACTGGACGGTTGCCTCCGGGTTGGCCCACGCCCCCTCGAGGTGCCCCGTCACTTCGCCGGTCCCGCCGAGACCGAGCGGCTCCGGCCGACCCCCGGTGGCCGCCACCAGGTTCTGGTAGAGCCGATCGACCTCGGTCAGGTCTCGCGAGGTGAGCTCGAAGTCGAAGTCCGGAGCCCATCGCCCGATCTGGACGCCGCCGATCAGGTCCACCGTCGTCTGCGGGAAGCGGAGCGTCACGCCTTCGAAACCAATCTTCCCGTCCACGACCGAGAGCGGGCCGCCGCCGCCCGTCGGCAGACCGTACCGGCCCCGGACGATCGACGCGGGCGGTCCCGGCCGGAGCTCGATCGACCCGCCGCCGTTCGCGTGCTCGATTCCGGCCCCCTCGACGAACCGAAGCGCGATGACGAGGTCCGCGGCCGCCGAGAAACCGATCCCCGGCAGGTCGAGGTCGGCGAAGAACCGTTCGAGCGAAAGACCCTTGCCTTCGAGCGCGATCGTGAAGTTGCGCGGCTTCTCGACGAGGCTCGCGATCCGAACGACCCCCTGCGCGTCTCCCCCCGCGTAGCGGCCCCGCTCGATCCGCGCAACGAGCTCCTCACGCCGCGCGTCTACGACCGCTTCCACGTCTTCGAGGAGGAATCCCTTCGCGTCGATGCGCGGCGAGAGGAGCCTTCCGGTGATGCGGAAGTCGCCGCCGGCAGGGATATTGCCGCGCGCCTCGATCCGTGCGTCGCCGTCGAAGCCGAGGTTCGAATGAAAGATCCGCTCGACCTCCGTGATCGAGAGCTCGCCCGAGGCGACGAACGTCGTCTTCGCTTTGGCCCCTCCGGTCTCGATCGCGCCGGCCGCGGACAGCCGGCCGAAGGAGCCCGCGAGGCGGAGCGTTTCGAAGACGATCCCTCGCCCCGGCTCCATGTGGAAACGGGTGGACAGGTCCGAGACGATCGGCTCCGCGGACGGGAGGCCGAGCGTCATCTTCCGGGCGGTCAGAGCGCCGCTGTAGTGGTCTTCCCCGATGGCCGTGAGGTTTCCGTTGAAGTCTTCGAGTGCGACGTCGATCGCGATCTTGTTGCCGTCGAGAGCGAAAACCCCCTGCTGGAGCACGACCTCCCCCACCCGGACTTTGAGTCCCCCCTTTCGCGCCGGCCGGTTTATCCCGGGCGGCAGGTTCCACGTCCCGTCGGGGAACTGGACGAGCGAGACCTTCGGGCGCAGCGCCCGGATTCGCCCCAGCCGCAGCTCCCGGCCGGTCAGCGAGATTCCGCCCCCGATCGAGAGCTCCTCGGCCTCCAGGAATGGCTCGGGCCCGAGCCGTGGATCGTTCCCGATCCGGACGTCGGCCAGGCGAACTGAGGGGGGCAGCACGCGGAACCCGACCTGCCGGAACGTGACCGGTCGGCCGAGCGCCGCGGAGAGGCGCGTCTGCGAAACGCCCTGAAAGAGGCTCTGGAACCGGTCCGAGTTCCACACCGCGTAGGACGCGAGGACGAGGAACACGATGACCACGGCGAAGAGCCTCAGCGAGGAAAGAT
>JBKJVY010000183.1:0-11812 GCA_046717185.1 Thermoanaerobaculia bacterium | reverse complement strand
GCGAAGCCCTACCCGCCTGTCATTCCGAGGAGCGAAGCCCTACCCGCCTGTCATTCCGAGGAGCGAAGCCCTACCCGCCTGTCATTCCGAGGAGCGAAGCCCTACCCGCCTGTCATTCCGAGGACCGTAGCCTCTTCCCGCCTGTCATTCCGAGGAGCGAAGCGACGAGGAATCTGTGGCTCTGTCGAGAGAGATCCAGATCCCTCGCTCGCGCTCGGGATGACAAGGGAGGGCGACGCGCTCGGGATGACAAGGGAGGGCGACGCGCTCGGGATGACTACAGGCAGACCTACGACAGATCTAAGAGCTTCGGTACCGGCGGTCGGGATGCGCCCGGGCCGGACAACGTCCTCGGAAGGGCGAGCAGCCGGACCGTCAACACGAGCATCACGACGCCCACGGTGAGGAGGACGCCGACGAATCCGGTCGACAGGCGGTGATACCGGTCGAGCAGGATTCGGGACGCATCGGCCGCGGGCAGCTGGTCGATGAGGCCGGGCGCCTCTTGTCGGATCCGGTCGATCGGCGGGATCAGGAGCTCGCGGACGACGAGCGCCGCGAAAAACCCGGCGACCGGCAGCCGGGTAAACAGGCTTCGGGTGAGCCGCGGAAAGCCGTCCCGGCCGAGCCACCACGCCGTCACGAACAGGACGCCGAAGGCCACCTCGGCGATCAGGCTCGCGGCGGACAGGACCGGGCTCACGACCCTCGCCGCCAGATCCCGTGTCGGAAGCACCCGAAACAAGGACGGCGCCACCGCCGCCCCGAAGAAAAGGACGGGACCGATGGCGAGGACGAGCGCGGACAGGTGAAGAAAGAGGACCGGCGCCTCGAAGCGCCTATCCGGACGCATACTCGGCGGTCGCCTGCGGAATCCGGCCCTCCCGGGCTCCCCGGTCGAGCAGCGCCTGGACCGCCCTCCGTCCCTCCGGCCCGTAGCCCCGCGTCCACTCGTTGACATACATCCGGACGAAGCGATCGGCGCGCGGCCGGTCGAGCCCCCGCGAGTACGCGAGGGCGTGAGTCAAGGCATCCTCGCGGTGGGCGAGGCCGAACTCGATCGACCGCCCAAGGGCCCGCGAGATGCGGGCGATCCGGTCGGGCCCGAGATCCCGCCGGACGACGTTTCCGCCGAGCGGCAGCGGAAGACCCGTATCCTCCTTCCACCAGCGGCCGAGGTCGACGACCTCAACGAGCCCCGCGTCGCGGAACGTGAGCTGCCCCTCGTGGATCAGGATTCCTGCCTCGAGCTCACCGGCGGCGACTCTCTCTCCGATCGAGTCGAACAGAGCCTCCATCATTCGAACGCCCGGCGCCCAGAGCGAAAGCGCGAGCGCCGCCGTCGTCCACCGCCCGGGCGAAGCGACCGGCACCTTCCCCGACGCGATCTCCTCGCGAGCGATCGGCGAGCGCGCCACGACGACCGGCCCGTACCCGTCGCCGAAGGAGGCGCCGTGTGGCAGAAGGACGTATCGGTCCGCGAGGTACGCGTACGCGTGGAAGGAGACGGCGGTGACGTCGAGCTCCCCCGCCATCGCGCGCCGGTTGAGCGACTCGATGTCGGCGAGCTCGTGAGAGAAGAGGAGACCCTCGGTGTCCACCTCGCCGCACGAGAGGCCGTAGAACATGAACGCGTCGTCGGAGTCCGGGCTGTGAGCGAGGGTGATCGGAGTCACGAGAGGGATTCTATTTGGCGCGCGAGCCGGGCACTCGACCTCGTTCTCGGCTTGACATCGAATGCGGAGCGGCAGGAGAATGACGTCAAGTTTGAACCGCGCGAAAACGAAATACTTGTTGTATCCGAAACAGAACGTCCTAAAATTGAATCGCCGGACGGGTTGCGGCCCATCCGGCGATCGAGGACGTATGACCTATCAATCGTTCGACAGCGACAGACCGAAGGCGACACGCCCCTCCAAGGGGGCGGCAAAATTAGCACCTCGCCCCAAGGCTGTCAATCAGCTGTCGGGAGGGAGGTGAACTCATGGCTACAAAGAAGAAGGCCGCCAAGAAGACCACGAAGAAGGGCGGAAAGAAGAAGAAGTAAATCAACGATTTACGACAACCCACGAGACTTCTGTGGGGGCCTGCGGGCCCCCCTTTTTTTGCCTTGACTTCTCTTTTTCAGGACAGTTTTCGGGACTGGATCTGACCCCTACTATATCTATTCTGATATAGATCCGCCGTGTCTCTCCCCCACGTTCTTCTCGGCCTCCTGAGCTCTCAACCGCGCACCGGATACGACCTCGCTCGCGCGATCGAAGACGAAGTCGATCCCGTCTGGCGGGCGGAGATCTCCCAGATCTACCCCGCGCTCGCCCGCCTCCGGCGCGAGGGTCACGTCGTTCTGAGGGTTCTCGGACCTCGCCGCGGCCCTCACCGCAACCTCTGTCGGGTGACGGCGGCCGGCCGCCGCGAACTTCGGCGCTGGCTCCTCGAGACGCCCCCGCCGCCGCGAGGCCGCGACGACGGTCTTGCCCGGATCGCCTTCCTCGACTTCCTCCCCGCGCCCGAACGGCGCCAGGCCCTGCGCGGTTACGAGAAGGTGATCGGCGACGAGATCGCCCGCTTGCGATCGGCTTCGAGGCCGGATGGGTTCCGGGGGGAAGCGAGGGACGGTGCTGTCGAGAAGCTCGAGGGCGCCCGGCGCTGGGCGCGTGTGCTCGCGAGCCGGCCGTCGCTTCTCCCTCCTGCGGACGCCGAAGCCCGCAGCGACCGCAGCGGGTCCGGCAAGAAGAAGTGATACTCGGCGCCGTTGTTCCCGCGGCCGGCTTCTCGCGCCGAATGGGGCGTGAGAAGGTGCTCCTGCCGTTCGGGCGGTCGACGATGCTCGAAACGGTGCTCTCGAAGCTGCACGCGGCCGGCGTGGAGCGGGTCGTCGTCGTCATTCGGCCCGACCTGCCCGAAGCGGACGCCCGGGCACGGAACGCCGGGGCCGACGTCGTCGTGAACCCGCACCCGGAGGGGGAGATGATCGAGTCGATCCGGCTCGGGATCGCCGCCTTACCTGCGGAGCTCGATGCCTTCTTCGTCTGGCCGGCCGACCATCCTGCCGTCCTCGAGTCCACTCTCGAACGACTCGCCGGCAGAGCCGCACGCGCAAAAGCGGTGCTGCCCGTGTACGGAGGAAGGCGCGGGCATCCGGCGCTCGTCGGCGCCGACCTGCGCGCCTCGATCGGAGAGATTTCGGAGCACGACGGGCTGCGGCGGCTGTGGCGCGAGCGCGCGGACGCGGTCGAGGAGCTTTCCGTGGAGGATCCGGGCATCATTGAGAACCTGGACGACCGCGAGTCCTATGAGCGCGCCCACCTTCGCGAGGCAACCGGGAGAGTCTCCGGAACAGGATGACAGCAGAAACGCTGTCATTCCGAGGAGCGAAGCGACGAGGAATCTGGTCCCCTTCTCGAAAGGGCTCACAGATCCCTCGCCCTGCTCGGGATGACAGCCGAAACCTTGTCCACCGCCCGGGCGATCCGGAATCCTGATGCCGGGTGCCGTCCGCCTCGCGTCATAATCGCCGTCATGCCACGAGCCTGGAGCGTCGCCCGGATTGCTGCCCTCCTCGTGTTTGCGGCCGTGTGCGCGGCCGTCTCGAACCTCGCCGCTTCCACGGATCGAAAGGTCGCCTGGGTGGGTAACTACCCGCGCGCGCTCGAGGTCGGGCCGCCGGCGGGCGCCATCGAAGCGAGCCGGAAAACTCCCGCCGGCGATTCGCCGCCTCCCGCCTCCGCGCCGCTCACGGGATCGGCCTCCTCCACCGGGCGGGTGCAAGCGGCCGCCGCGGCCGCTCCGAAGCCGGTCCCCGAACTACCGGCCGAATCGGCGAAGTCCTTCCCACCGCACCCCGACAAGGCCGCCGTCGAGGTCCCGCCGGCCGACGTCGCGCTGCTCTTCCGCCGCAAAGCGCTCTTCCTCGACGCGCGCCGCTCCTCGGTGTACGCCGAAGGCCATATCGCGGGCGCGCGAAGCTTCCCGGTCTGGGAGTCCGACATCGAAGCGCGCGTCAAGGCACTCTACGAGGAGGGCCTCGACCAGCAGGCGCCCGTCGTCGTTTACTGCAGCGGCGGCAACTGCGAAGACTCGCACATGCTCGCCGAGAAGCTCTACATGGTCGGGTTCGACAACGTGCTCATTTACAAAGACGGCTTCCCCGACTGGCAGAAACGCGGTCTTACCATTTCGAAGGGAACGGACCCCTGAGGCGGCTCGCCGACTGGATCACCCACCCCTGGCTCACGGTTCGCGTCCAGATCGCGCTCGGCGCGGTGTTCGTCGTCGCGGCGCTCCCGAAGATCGCCGACCCGCCCGCCTTCGCGCATCTGATCTACAACTACCGTCTCCTGCCGAGCGGCCTGGTGAACGCTCTCGCCCTCATCCTGCCGTGGGTCGAGCTCTTCGCGGGACTGGCGCTCATCCTCGGCGTCTGGAAAAAGGAGGCCGCGGTCGTGTCGGTCGTCCTGCTCCTCGTTTTCATCGTGGTGATCGGGATCAATCTGGCGCGCGACCACGCGGTCGACTGCGGCTGCTTCGACGTGCGATCCGCGGGGAAGAGCCGGGACGAGCTGCTCGCCGAGATGAAGTGGGTCCTCCTGCGGGACGTCGGCCTCCTCCTGCTCGCCGCTCAGGTGCTGGCTGCGGAGCGCGTCGCCTCCGGTCGGCGAATTACCCGGATCTGATCCCGAAGACCTCGATCAAGTACCTCTTCAAGCAGGCGGAGGAGGAGAATCGGCCGGGGAACCGCTAGTTCTGTCATCCTGAGCCCTTCGCTCTCCCTGTCATCCCGAGCGACGCGAGGGATCTGTGTCCCTTTCGACTACGGTCTTCCGCTCAGGACAGGCTCCGCGAAGGATCTGGCTCTCTCTCGACAGAGAGCCACAGATTCCTCGTCTTCCTCGTCGCTGCGCTCCTCGGAATGACAGGTTTTTCTAGTCAACCCGCCGCCCGTCATTTTCTCCGGCGCAGATCGAGAAGGACTTCCCGGGCGATCGCCTTCAGGGTCTCGAAGACGCCGGCTCCCGTCGCGGCGGCCGCTTCGAGCGTGGGCTCCCCCTTGATCGAGAGCTGCCGGGCGAGCTCTCCGGCCGGCATGGCCGTGGGAAGGTCGCGTTTGTTGAGCTGGAGGACGTAGGGAAGCGTCGCGAGGTCGAAGCCCGCCTGTCTCAGGTTCTTCTCGAGGTTGCGGATTGACTCGACGTTCGCCGGCAGGCGCGCCGCCTGCGAGTCCGCCACGAAAACGATCCCGTCCACGCCAACGAGGAGTGCGCGGCGCGCCGCGTCGTAGAAGACCTGCCCGGGAACGCTGTACAGGTGGAGGCGTGTTCGGAAGCCCCGCAGGCTCCCGACGTCGAGCGGGAGAAAGTCGAAGAAGAGCGTCCGCTCCGTCTCCGTCGCGAGCGAAAGGAGCTGGCCGCGGCGGGAGGGGCAGGTCCTCTCGTGGAGGAACTGCAGGTTCTTCGTCTTTCCGCCGAGCCCCGGACCGTAATAGACGATCTTGCAGTGGATCTCCCGAGAAGCGAAGTCAACGAACGCCATCGCACCCGGACGAGGTCACTCGGAGAACAGTCGGTCGATATCCTCGTCCGTGATCTCGGCGAGAAGCGGCTCGATGCCGGAGTGGAGGACCGGTTCTCTCTCCATCCGCTCGGCGATTTCGCGGAAGGCGCCGTCGAGCTCGGCCGCCGCCTGCCGGACGCGCAGCCGCACGAGACCGAGCGAAGAGCGGTTGGAGAAGATGACGACGAGGATCACCCGACGGGCCACGATTGAGACGTGGATGTTCTCCTTCTCCCCTTCGTGGAGGAGCACCGAGAACTCGCGCTCCCCGAGGATCCGTGCGAGCCCATCGGTGGCAGCCACGTTGCCCGCCGTCAGCGAGGCGAGCGCCGTCATGTCGAGGGCCTCCACGTCGCCGACCGAGGCGATCCGCTGACCGTTCTTGTCCACGAGGAGGACGACGCTCGCGTCCGATTCCACTCTCAACTTCCGCAGGACCTGCTGCAGCTGGCGGAAGTCCTCTTCGAAGAGAACGAGGTCGGAGGGCGACATGACTAATTGTAGCTCCGCGTGGGGACAGATCTATTTAACCGGAGTAGCGAACCTCTGAAGCCGAGGCGAAGCTAAATAAATCTGTCCCCTTTTCAGAATGGCTGATGCCTGTAGGCCGACAGCTTCTCTACATTTCCCGCCGATTCTCCAGCGAGCGCGCCATCGTCACCTCGTCGGCATACTCGATGTCGCCGCCGACGGGGAGCCCGAAGGCGATGCGGGTCACCCGGACTGGTGAGGGCTTGAGGCGCTTCGCGATGTAGAGCGCGGTTGCTTCCCCCTCGACGTTCGGGTTCGTGGCAAGGACCACCTCCGCGACATCCGGGGTGACCCGCCGCACGAGACCCTCGACGTCGATCTCGGTCGGACCGATGCCCCTCAGCGGTGACAGCGCACCCCAGAGCACGTGGTAGCGGCCGCGGAACTCGCGGGTTTTCTCGATCGCCGCAACGTTGCCCGGCTCCTCGACGACGCAGAGGATTGAGGCGTCGCGCTCCGGATCGGAGCAGATCTCGCACGGGTCGGACTCCGTCAGGGTGTTGCACACGGAGCAGCGCCGCACCGCCGCCCGCGATTCGGAGATCGCCTGTGACAGGCGACCGGCCTCCTCGACCGGCGCGCGCAGGAGGTAGTACGCCAGCCGCGCAGCGCTCTTCGCCCCGATGCCGGGGAGCCGCTGGAACTCCGAGACGAGACGGTCGAAACCCTTGAGCCTCACGCCGGGTTCGTGACTACCGCATACCCGGCAGCATTCCGCCGAGGAGGGCCGAGGTCTTCTTCTGTACCGCCTCGTCCACCTGGCGTGACGCGTCGGAGAGCGCGGCGAGCACGAGATCCTGGAGCATCTCGACGTCCGGCGGGTCGACCGCGGACGGGTCGATCCGGACCGAGAGGATCTCCTTCGCCCCGGTCATCTCGATTCGGACGAGGCCGCCGCCCGAGGACCCCTCGAGGCGCAGCGCTTCGAGCTCCGCCTGGACCTTGCCCTGCATCGCCTGGGCCTGCTGCATCATTTTTTGAATGTTCATATTTCGAGAGCGAATCCGCGAACAGCTACTCCTCCTCCTTTACTTCCGTCAGCTCCGCGCGAAAAAGCTCCATGGCCGAACGAACGACCGGATCCGTCTCCGCGCGGCTCGAGGCGCGCTCGCGCGCGATCGTCGCTCGGGGAACCTCCTGAGCCGCCATCCCGAGGTCGCCGTCGGCCGGAGGGCCCGTCTTCAGAGTGACGCGGATCGGCCTCCCGAACGCTTCGCTCGCGGCCTCGGCGAGCATCTTCCGGATCGCCGGCGTCTCGAGGGCCTCCTTGGCGGGCGCCTTGTCGATGGGGAATCGCAGCACGAGCTCGTCGCCCTCGACCGTGCTCGACTCGGCGAGGCTCACCTGCGCGGCGGTCACGCGCCGACGGCTACCGAGCAGCTCGAGGAACCGCCGGAGCAGCTGCTCGGTCGAACCGGGTGCCTGCTCGAACCCCGGATCGGCCGGCTCCGGCTCAACCGTCACGAGCGAGACGATGCGGGGCCCTTCCGCGCGGGAGCGGGGTGGCGGATCATCCCCCACCACGGAGGGCGCCGACCTCTGCCGTCCGTCGGACACTCCCGACAAAGCCTGCTCGATCGACGTCAGCCGCGGCAGCTCCGCGAGCCGCAGGACGAGCATCTGGAGAACGAGGCCCGGCTCTTCCGTCTTGCGGCCCAGCTGATCCGCCTCCACGGCGAGCGAGAGTGCCCGGAGGAGATTCTCGTATGGCATCGAGCGGGCGAGAGCGGTGAGCCGCTCGCGGTCCCCCTCCGGAACGTCGGGGTTTGCGCCGGCCGAGAGGAGCAGCAGGCGCCGCAGGAGACCGATGAACTCCTTCAAGACGTGCCGCGGGTCTTCCCCCCCCTCCGTCAGCTTCGCGAGGCTCGCGATCGCCGCGGCGCGGTCGCCCGACGCGACGCCGGAGTAAACGGCTTCCAGAAGCTCCCGATCGACGAGCGCGAGGATCTGCGCGCACACCGCCTGGTCCACGTTGCCGCCGGCGAGAGTCGCCGCCTGGTCGAGCAGCGAAAGCGCGTCCCGCAGGCTGCCCTCGGCCGCGGCCGCGAGCGTGCCCAGCGCTTCTGGAGTGGTCGAGATCTTCTCCTCGCGGGCGACCCGCGCTAGCTGCCCGGAGATCTCCGGCACGGTGAGCGCCCGAAAGGCAAACCGCTGGCAGCGCGAGACGATCGTCGCCGGGATCTTATGGAGCTCCGTCGACGCGAGGATGAAGCGGGAATGGGGTGGAGGTTCTTCGAGCGTCTTCAAAAGGGCGTTGAACGCCTCCGTCGTCAGCATGTGGACTTCGTCGATGATCGCGATGCGGAAACGGTCGCGCTGCGGCGCGTACCGTACCGTTTCGATCAGCTCGCGCGCGTTCTCGATCTTGCGGTTCGAGGCGCCGTCCATTTCCTGCACGTCGAGCGAGTCGCCGCGGGCGAGGATTTCCCGGCACGATGCACACTCCCCGCACGGGTCCACCGTCGGCCCTTTGTCGCAGTTCAGGCATCGGGCGAGCATCCGCGCCGTGGAGGTCTTGCCGACGCCCCGCGGCCCGGTCAGCAGGTAGGCGGGCGCAACCCGTCCCTCCGCGATCGCGTTCGTCAGAGTGCGGGCGACCGCTTCCTGACCGATGAGGTCTTTGAACGTCTGCGGGCGCCACTTGCGGGGAAGAGAGAGGTGCATGCTCACCTTGAGGCCGAGTCTACGAGGAAAGCTTTCCGGCGGCCGAAGATGAGTTCAGGTTGACCTGCGGCGCACGGTGGCGTCTCCTGATCGCTGCTTCCTTCCGGATCTGACGAGGTTCGGAGACTTCCGTCGCACAGGGCCCGAACTCATCTCCGGACGCCGGAAGAGGGATTCTATCCGAGCGAGAAAGCTATCAGCTATCAGCTATCAGCTTCCGACGGAGCGGGCGCAGGAGCACGACGAGAAGCAGCGCGCCGGTAATCAGCCCCACGACGAGATCGAGACCCTGGAACGCGCCCGGCGGCAGCTTCGGCCAGGCTCCGATCTCGTCGCCGAGCGTGTAGAGCACCGAGAAAACCGCGAGCCACGCGAGGCCGGCAAGCGCCGGCGCCGCGCGCCGGAGATGCGAGGTCACGCCTTCCTCCCGGCCCGCGAGCGAACGAACGCGAGAACCGACTGAGCAAGGTCGGACGGGATCTCTTCGGGCTTGAGGAGCTTCAGGGTCCGCCCGGTGGCCCGGTACGTCGTCAGGAAGCGGACGCAGGGAGGGCACATCTCGATGTGTCGCTCGAAGAGGACTCGCTCCTCCACCTCCATCGCGCCGTCCTCGAACTCGATCAGGAGGTCCAGGATGACCTGTTTGCAGGTCCAGTCGGTCATTCCCGCACCCCGTCCCGGACCGGGGCGCGCGAGATCTCCGCCAGCCGCTGGCGCACGTAGAGTCGCGCGCGGTGAAGCCTCGACTTCAGCGCGGGGATGGAGATCTCGAGCGTTTCCGCGACGTCGGTCGTGCTCATCCCCTCGACGTCGTACATCCAGATCACGTCACGATACGCGGGCGACAACTCCGAGATGAACTCCCCCGCCCGTCCCGCCAGCTCGCGGGCGATCGCGTCGTCCTCGATCGACGGGCTCCAGTCGGCGAAGTCCGGCGATGCAAGATGTCCGTCGGAGGCGAACTTCGGGAGGTAGTCCTCGATCGGGACGGTCATCGCCGGGCGGCGTCGGCGGGCGCGGCTGTAAGCCTGATTCAGAGCGACCCGGTAGAACCAGGAAAAGAACTTCTTCGACTCGTCGAACGTCCCGATCTTGCGATAAAGCGTCAGGAATGTGTCCTGCGTCGCTTCCTCCGCGTCCTCGGCGTTGCGCAGAACGCCGTAGGAAAGCGAATAGACCCTCGTGTGATACCGCTCGACCATCTGTTCGAAAGCACCCTCGTCGCCGGCCTTGATCCGCTGCACCAGGTCGAGATCGCTCGGCTCCGCGCCGTCACCCGGCGCAACCGGGCGCGATCGCCCGGCTTCGGCCGGTTCACCGCCAGCCCGGCTCATGCCGAAAGACGCTCTGAGGCGAGAGAGAGATTCAAGGAAGCTGATTCTAGCGGCTGGGCCGGGTTACCATACCCGCCCCCGGAGAGGTGTCCGAGTGGCTTAAGGAGCACGCTTGGAAAGCGTGTGTGCCCAAAAGGCACCAAGGGTTCGCACCGAGCCCGCTCGGACGCGAAGCGACCGAGGGGGCGACAAGCGCCGGGTCCGCCCGGCGCTAATCCCTTCCTCTCTGAGGAGCCGTGTGCGTGATGTACGATTTCGCGCCCCGGAGAGGTGTCCGAGTGGCTTAAGGAGCACGCTTGGAAAGCGTGTGTGCCCAAAAGGCACCAAGGGTTCGAATCCCTTCCTCTCCGCCACACTCCGCTACTCCCTGTCATTCCGAGGCCGAAGGCCGAGGAATCTGGTGCCTGTTGAACGTCACCAGATCCCTCGCCGCCTGCGGCGGCTCGGGATGACAAGAGAGAGGCGTGGCGCCGCCCGGCGGTCATCCGTCCCGCTCTTCCACATTAGCCACATAATTCTTCTCGGCCCATCCGATGCTCGGCAAAACAATCTCCCACTATCGCGTCCTCGAAACCCTGGGCGGCGGCGGGATGGGAGTCGTCTACAAGGCCCGCGACGAGAAGCTCGGCCGGCTCGTGGCCCTGAAGTTCCTGCCCGAGGAGCTCGCGAAAGACCCTCAGGCGATGGAGCGCATACGCCGGGAAGCGCGGGCCGCCTCCTCCCTCAACCACCCGCACATCTGCACGATCTACGACTTCGACGAAGAGGACGGGCAGCCCT
This sequence comes from Thermoanaerobaculia bacterium, assembly GCA_046717185.1. Classification (GTDB taxonomy): domain Bacteria; phylum Acidobacteriota; class Thermoanaerobaculia; order UBA5066; family Gp7-AA6; genus Gp7-AA6. The sequence continues at coordinate 950 of JBKJVY010000183.1, read as the reverse complement.
TCATCGCGATGGAGCTCCTCGAAGGCGAGACGCTGCGGCAACTGCTGGTGCGCGGGCCGCTCCGCAATGACCGGCTGCTGGATCTCGGCATCCAGATCGCGGACGCGCTGGACGCGGCGCACTCCAAAGGGATCATTCACCGTGACATGAAGCCGGCGAACATCTGGGTGACGGAACGCGGTCACGCCAAGATACTGGACTTCGGGCTGGCCAAGTCCTCGGCGGGTGGCCTGCGCGCCTCGCGCGAGACCGCGGTCTCGGTCCTCGCGACCGAGGTCGCGGAGGAACATCTGACGAGCCCCGGCGTCGCCGTCGGGACCGTCGCGTACATGGCTCCCGAACAAGCTCGCGGGCAGGAGCTCGACGCACGGGCGGATCTCTTCTCCTTTGGGGCCGTGCTGTACGAGATGGCGACGAGCCGGCCGGCATTTGCCGGAAACACCGCCGCGGTCATTCACGACGCGATTCTGAATCGGACGCCGATCGCGGCGTCGCGCTGGAATCCGGATGTGCCGGCCGACCTCGAGCGGGTCATTGCCAAGGCTCTGGAGAAGGAGCGGGAGCTACGTTACCAGACCGCCGCCGAGCTCCGGGGAGATTTGAAGCGCATGAAACGCGATTCGGAGTCGGCGGCGAAGATCGCACCAGTCGTGGCTCCGGCGCGGCTTCCTCCCCGGCGGATCCTCCCCATTGCGATCGGCGCCGCGTTTGCGATCGTCCTGCTCGGGCTCGGCGGGCTCTGGCTCTCCCGACGCGGTCGATCTCCCGCACCGGAACGCTCCCGCTGGGAGCAACTCACGCATTTCACCGATTCCGTGACGTCGCCGGCACTCTCTCCCGACGGGCGAATGCTCACCTTCATTCGAGGCCCGGACACCTTCACCGGGCCCGGGCAGATCTACGTCAAGCTGCTGCCCGACGGCGATCCTTGATGCGCAATGGCGTTTGAT
>JBKJVY010000182.1:0-6832 GCA_046717185.1 Thermoanaerobaculia bacterium | reverse complement strand
GGCGACGACGTTCGCGAAAGGCGACACCGTCTACGTTTCGATGTGGACGGCGGGCGCGCCCGTGGGCACCGAGGTCATGGCACGCTGGTCCGGGCCGGACGGCCAGCAGATCACCGAGGACAAAGTCGTGACCGACCGCGCAGGCGACGGCTATACGAGCTTCCACGCCGCGAACGTGAACGGCTGGACGCCCGGGACATATCGCGTCGAGATTTTCGTGAACGGAGCGACGGCGGGATCGACGACGTTCACGGTTTCGTAGTACACCCTTTGTCATCTGAGCCGCGGCGGCACCCTTTGTCATCCTGAGCCGCGGAGCGGCGAAGGATCTGGGCCCAGATTCCTCGCGCTCCGCGCTCGGAATGACAACTGGGAGGGCGCTCGGAATGACAAGCGGGAGGTCTTTATCGCGCTCGCGATGACAGGGGATTTCCCTACACGTTGAACTTGAAGAGCATCACGTCGCCGTCAACCACGTGGTACTCCTTACCCTCCTGGCGGACGAGGCCCCGCTCCTTTGCTCGGGAGATTGAGCCCGAAGCCATCAGGTCGTCGTAGCTCACCGTCTCCGCCTTGATGAAGCCCCGCTCGAAGTCGGAGTGAATCGCGCCCGCGGCGGCCGGTGCAGCGTCCCCGTCGTGGAACGTCCAGGCGCGAACCTCCTTCTCGCTCGCCGTGAAGAAGGTTCGCAGCCCGAGCAGATGAAAAACGGCCCGGATGAGGGTCCCGACACCCGATTCCTCGACCCCGAGTCCAGTGAGGTACTCGGCCGCCTCCGTGTCGGGCAGCTCGGCGAGCTGCGACTCGATCTCCGCCGAGACGACAACCGCCTCGGTCCCGACGTGCGTTTCCGCATAGTGTCGGATCTCCGCGACTCGCGGGAGCTCCGAGGACCGCGCGAGGTCCTCTTCCGAGACGTTCGCCGCAAAGATCATCGGCCGTGACGTCAGGAGGAAGAGTCGCCGGGCGATCTCCTGCTCTTCCGGAACGAGTTCGAGCGTGAGCGCCCGCTTCCCCGCGTCGAGATGTTTCTCGAGCTTCTCGGCGACGGCGAGGAGCGCTTTGGCGTCCCGATCCGCTCCGCGCGCGCTCTTCTCCGCCTTCTCGCGCGACCGGGCGACCGTGTCGAGGTCCGCGAGCACGAGCTCCGTTTTGATCGTCTCGATGTCCGACACCGGGTCGATCGCGCCGGAGACGTGCACGACGTCCCGGTCGTCGAAGCAGCGCACGACCTCGACGATCGCGTCGACCTCCCGGATGTGCTGAAGGAACTTGTTGCCGAGCCCCTCCCCGCGCGACGCACCCTGGACGAGGCCCGCGATGTCCACGAACTCGATCGTCGTCGGGATGATCCGTTCGGTCTTCGAAACGCGCGCGAGCGGCTCGAGCCGTCGGTCGGGCACGGTCACGACGCCGATGTTCGGATCGATCGTGCAGAAAGGGTAGTTCGCCGCTTCCGCCTTGCGGGTGCGGGTCAGGGCGTTGAAGAGGGTTGACTTGCCGACGTTCGGCAGGCCGACGATTCCGGCGCGGAGCATCGGCGGAGTTTAGCCCGCACTATCCATGAGCGACTCCGGCCCCCCCGCGGATCTTTTTCCGTGAGCAACTTCGTCAGTGCTCCTCGACGATGCCTCGAGCATCGCCTCCGTCGCGCTTCCTCGGCCGAAGACCATGCCCTATGATCCGCCCCCGATGCGTACGGTGATGAACTTCCTGCTCATCGGGCTGCCGGTTGCCGTCGCGGCGAGGCTTCTCCATTGGCCCGACTGGCTCACCCTGACCGCCTCGGCGATTTCGCTCCTTCCCCTCGCGGCGTGGATTGGCCGCGCGACCGAGCATGCCGCCGCCCGCATGGGCCCGGGTCTGGGCGGCCTCCTGAACGCGACGTTCGGCAACGCGGCCGAGCTCATCATCGCGATCTTCGCGCTGCGCCGAGGGCTCGTGTCGCTCGTGAAGGCGTCGCTCACGGGGTCGATCATCGGCAACACGCTCCTGATCCTCGGGTTGTCGGCTTTCGTCGGCGGGCTACGCCACGGGACTCAGAAGTTCTCCGTCAAACCGGCCGGCCGGCACGCCGCGATGATGATCCTCGCCGTCTCCGCGATGGCGCTTCCGGCCGTCTTCGCCACCCTCGAGAAGGACGCCTTCGTGCTCGAGGAGGTGTCGATCGGCGTGTCGATCCTTCTGCTCCTCACGTATGCGGCGTACGTCTACTTCTCCTACTTCTCGCGGGAGAAGGAAGAGGTCCCGGTGGCCGAAGCCGACCCCCACCACGACGTCTGGAGCCTCCGGAAGTCGCTCCTCGTCCTCGCCGGGGCGGTGGCCGGGACCGCGGTCGCGAGCGAGATCCTGGTCCACGCGGTGGAGCCCGTCTCGCAGCAGGCGGGCATTTCGCAGCTCTTTCTCGGCCTCATCCTCATCCCCATCGTGGGAAATGCCGCCGAGCACTACAGCGCGATCGTGTTCGCATCGCGAAACAAAATGGACCTCGCCGTCTCGGTCGCGGCGAACTCCTCGACCCAGATCGCCGTCTTCGTCGCTCCGCTCCTCGTGCTCGTCAGCCTGTTTTTCCAGCCGATGGACCTCATCTTTCAGCCGATCGAGCTCGTCACGCTCTTCGCGTCGTCGGCGATCTTCGCGTACATCTCGCTCGACGGCGAGACGAACTGGCTGGAGGGCGTGCAGCTCCTCGCGCTCTACCTCATCGCGGCGGTCGCGTTCTTTTTTCTGCCCGGCTGAGCCATGACGGCGGCCCCGCCGCTCCTCTGGCTGGACACCGACGTTGCACTCGGATCTCCGCACGGCGACGTGGACGACGGCTTCGCGCTCGCCGCGCTCCTCGCGGGCGCCCGGGCGGGCCTCGCGCGCCTCGCGGGCGTGTCCTCGGTCGGCGGAAACACGACGGCGGCGGTCGCGGAGAGATGCGCTCGCTCCCTCTGCGAGCGGGACGGATGGCGGGGACCCGTTGTCCTTGGAGCCGACCCGGGATCCGCCCGGAACGGGCCCGGCCGGGGCGCAGCGGAGGCACTTGCCCGGCTGCCGGAGGGCGCTGAGATCGTCGCGCTGGGACCGCTCACGAACGTGGATCGCGCGCTGGAGATCGACCCGACTCTCCCCGAGCGCACGGTCCTCTCCGCCGTGGGAGGGAACCTGTCGTCTCGAGGCTTCCTCCCGCCGCTCTGGCCGTACGAGTTCAACTTCGCCCGGGACCGCGCGGCCGCCACCCGGGTCCTCTCCGCCCCGTGGAGGCAGGTCTTCCTGTTCCCGCTCGACGTCGTTTCCGGGCTCCGGGCCGACCGGCGCGTCCTGGACGAGGTCGGCGCCGCCTCACCGGTGGGAGCGCTCCTCGCGGCGGGCTCCCGGCGCTGGCTGACCCGCGCCCGATGGGTCCATCTTTCCCGGTCGTTTCCCGTCTGGGACCTTCCGGCCGCTCTCCACGCGCTCGGTCTCCCGGTCGGGGAGGTCTCACCCCGGCCAGCGCCGGCCTCCCTGCAGCGGCTTCTCGGCGGCGTTTCGAGGCCAGCTCTGTGGCTGAGCTCGCTCGATGCCGGCACGGCCTGGAAAGGTTTTCGAAGCCTTTTTTCCGTGCGACCGAACCCGGAATAGTGTCAAACTCGAGATCGTTCCTCTAATGCTCCAAACAATTTCCCCGGGTCGGGTCCCTGCGCCAGCCGTTCGCGGCTTCTATTGAAAGGACCAAAACACTGTCTTTCAAAGCCGGACTCTTTCGTTCTTCCTGCGCCGCGCTTCTGCTCGCCGGCGTGGCTCTCGTTCCGGCGCGCGGCACTTCCGCGGCGGGGTTCGGAGCCCTCTCGGGCCTGGTCGGGTCGTCCGGCAAGCTGAAGGCCGTTTTCTCGCTTCCGGGGGACAAGGAGACGCAGTCCGTCGCCGGGGCCGCCGGCAACCCGGGCGTCTACCCGCTTTCGGCGGGCAATTCGGCAATAACCGCGAACCTCTCGCTCATCGTGTTGACGCCTTTTTCCGCCAAGGTCAACGGTCGGATCGGAACCTACCGGATGGGAACGTGGCCCTACGAGAAGGGGACCCCGCGAAGCGCGAGCTACGCGCCCCCGAAGGGGTTCGTCGAAGTGACGCGGGAGACTTTCGGGACGCACGTCTCGGACCACTTCACCGTGGGCGAGTTCGTCACGAAGGACCAGCGGGACGTGTGGCCGAAGTATCTGGCGCTCGACCGGCGGCTCATCGACAAGCTGGAGCTCACGATCGACGAGCTGAACCTCAGGGGCTACCGGGTGAAGGACTTCTCGGTGATGAGCGGATTCCGCACGCCTCAATACAACGAGCGCGGCGTCGGAGCGGGCGGTCGCTCCGCGGTCTCGCGCCACCAGTATGGCGACGCGGCCGACATTTATCCCGATGACAACCGGGACGGCCGGCTGGACGACCTGAACCGGGACGGGCGCGTGGACATGAAGGACGCGCGGATCCTCGCCTCCGCCGCCGAAGCGGTCGAGCGCAAGAACCCGGAGCTCGCCGGCGGAATCGGTATCTATCCCTCGACGTCCGCTCACGGTCCTTTCGTCCACATCGACGCGCGCGGAACGCGGGCCCGCTGGGGCGGGTAGCTAAGGCCCAGTTCTCGGTTCTCAGTTCTCGGTTCCGAGCGGAGCACTGAGAACTGAGCACTTTCCAATCCGGCCATTCTCGTCAGAGAATGGCCGCGCCTTGACCCCCGACATCGAGCACATCGACCCGAAGACGGGCCTCCTCCGCGCGGTCTCGCGCTGGCAGATCGTCGCCCTCTCGGTCAACGACGTCATCGGGAGCGGCGTCTACCTGATCCTTCCGGTTTCCGCGGCGCTGCTGCTCGGGCCTGCGAGCGTCTGGGCCATCCTGGCCGCGGGATTCGCCGTGCTCCTCCTCGTCCTTTGCTTCGCGGAGGCGTCGAGCCTCTTCGACCGGCCGGGGGGCGCGATCGTCTACACGCGCGCCGCCTTCGGAGACTTCGTCGGCTTCGAGGTCGGCTGGATGACGTGGATCGCGCGGATCTCCTCGATCGCCGGCCTATCGGTCTTCTTCGCGCGGGCGGTCGGGTACCTCTGGCCCGGCGCGCGGGGCGGCGTGGGCCAGTGGGCGACGATCGTCCTGCCGCTCCTCGTGCTCACGTGGATCAACGTCCGGGGCGTGAAGTCCGGGGCGCGCACCGCCGTGGTCCTCGCCTGGGGAAAGGTACTGCCGCTCGTGCTCTTCGTCGTCGTCGGCATATTCTTCGTCGATTGGACTCGCGTCTTTCCGGTGCCGACGCCCGAGCACGGCAACTTCATGAAGGCCGCGCTCCTCGTCCTCTTCGCCTACGCCGGCTTCGAGAACACGGCGGCCCCGGCGGGAGAGTTCGTGAACCCGAAGCGCGACGTTCCGTTCGCGCTCATCGTCCAGATCGGGATCGTCACCGCGATCTACACGGCCGTCCAGCTCGTCGCCCTCGGAACCGTGCCGAACCTCGGGGCGTCCCCGACGCCGCTCGCCGACGCGGCCGCGATGATGCTGGGACCGGTCGGCGGGCTGATTCTGACCCTGGGCGCCGTGCTCTCCGTCCTGGGAACCAACAACAACACGGTGCTCGCCGGCCCGCGATACCTCTACGCGCTCGCGGAGATGGGCAAGCTCCCTGCGGTGTTTAAGAAGATCCACCCGCGCTACCGCACGCCCTACGTCGCCATCCTCACTCAGACCGGCGTGGCGCTCCTGCTGATGCTGACGGGAAGCGCCGAAGAGCTTGCGGTGCTGTCGGTGATCGCCCGTCTCGCGACCTACATCGGCACGGCCGCCGCGGTCCCGGTGCTGCGGCGCAAGCTTCCGGCGACGCCGAGGACCATACGGCTTCCCGGCGGACCGCTCATCCCGATCGCGGCGCTCGCGATCTGCCTGCTGTTTCTCTCGTCCGCCGAGAAGAAGAACTGGATCGCGGGTGGAGTGGCGCTCGCGGTCGGCGCGGCCATCTTCGTGCTGCGACGAAACCGTCCACCGCTTTCGACGGAGTCCGAATGAACCGGTCGTGTTCGTCCCTCGCCCCCGCCCTCCTCTTCGCCATCACGTCGGTGATGGCCGGTCAGGCGCCTCCCGCGCCCGCGCCGACGCAACCGGCGCCCACGCCGATAGCCCAGCCCATGCCGGGGCCCGGTCGCCCCGCCCTCGTCGCGCTCAAGGCCGCCCGGCTTTTCGACGGCCGCTCCGACCGGGTGACGGAGAACGCGGTGGTGCTCATCGAGGGGACGCGGATCCGCAACGTCGGAACCGGCATCGCGATCCCGCCGAGCGCGTGGGTCCTCGACCTCGGCGACGCGACTCTTCTCGCGGGGTTCATCGACTCGCACACGCACGTCACCGACGAGGCGTCGGACAACTGGATGGGCGATTTCTACGAGGGACTTCGACGGCCGGTCGCCGAGCAGGCGATCTTTGCCGCAGGATGGGCGCGCCGGACTCTCGAGTCCGGCTTCACGACGATCCGCGACCTCGGCTCCCGCGACGGGATCGACGTGGGGCTCCGCAACGCCGTCAATCGCGGCCTCGTTCCCGGTCCGCGGATGCTCGTTGCGCGCGAGGGGATCGGCTCGACCGGCGGTCACTGCGACCGCGGAGGCTTCCCCGAAGGGACGTTCGGTGACGAGCCCGGACCGTCGAAGGGGATAGTGAGCGGCGCGAACGAGGCGCGCGCCGCCGTTCGCCTGAACATCAAGTATGGCGCGGACGTGATCAAGACGTGCGCGTCCGGGGGAGTCCTCTCCCTGAACGACGACCTTTCGTCCCCGCAGCTCACCGACGAAGAGCTCGTGGCGCTCGTGGACGAGGCGCACCGGCGCGGGCGCAA
>JBKJVY010000181.1:0-6133 GCA_046717185.1 Thermoanaerobaculia bacterium | reverse complement strand
TCTCAAGGCTGATCGGCGCATCGGGGCGCGCTCGCCCGCCGCTCGCCGCCGCACTTCTCGCCGCGTTCGCCGCGTCGCTCGCCTGTCGCGCGAGCGATCCCCCGCCCCGCCCGCCCGTCCGAGCCGTCCCGCGGCGGGTCGTCGCTCTCGCACCGAACCTGACCGAGATCGTCTTCGCGCTCGGCGCGGGGGGCTCGCTCGTCGGTGCCTCGGACTACTCCGACTATCCCCCGGAGGCGCGGACGATTCCCCGGGTCGGCGGCCTCGAGATCAGTGCCGAGAGAGTGGCGACGCTTCGCCCCGACCTCGTTCTCGCGACGCGCGAAGGAAACGCACGCGGACCGGTCTCCGCGCTGGCGGCCGCGGGGCTCAAAGTCGTCGTCCTTCCCACCGGTTCGCTCGATGCGGTTCTTGAGAGCGTGCGCCTCGCCGGAGAAGCGCTCGGACGCCCGGAAGCCGCCGTGCGGGTCGTCCTGTCGCTCGCGCGCCGTCGCGAAGCGGTTCGGTCGCGCGTTCGCGGCAGGCCGCGCCCCCGGGCGGTGCTGCTCGTCTGGCCGGAGCCTCCGCAGGCCGCCGGGGGAGGGACGTTCCTCCACGACGTCCTCTCCGAGTCGGGCGCCCGGAACCTGCTCGCCGCTCGGCCGGGCTGGCCGGTCGTGTCAATGGAATATCTAACGACGGCACCGGTCGACGTTCTCGTGCTGCCTGCGTCGGCTGAGACGCGTCCGATCTTCGAGCGCGCCCTGTCGTCCGGGGCGCTCTCGCGGGGAACCGCTCGCCGCGCGCGCCGGGTGTGGATCGACGAGGCCGCGCTCACGCGTCCCGGTCCCCGGGTTTTCGACGCGCTCGAAGAGCTCGCCGCCGCGATTCATCCGGAGACCCCGACCCCGTGAGCGCACGCCGAGGCGCCGCCGGTCTTCTCGCCGCGTTTCTTCTTCTGGCACTCGCGGTCATCGCCGGTCTCGCCGTGGGCGGCGTCCGACTGTCGATCCCCGACCTCGTTGCCGGCAAGGGACCGGAGGGCGAGACGGCACGGCTCGTCGCATCGCTTCGGCTTCCGCGCGTCGCGCTCGCGGGACTCGTCGGAGGCTGCCTGGCGCTGGCCGGCGCCGCGCTCCAGGCGTTGCTCAAGAATCCGCTTGCGGACCCCTTCCTCCTCGGCACGTCCGGAGGAGCGGCGACGGGAGCCGCGCTCGCGGCGCTCGCGGGGCTGTCACCGCTCGTGTCGCCCGCGGCGGCGTTCGGGGGCGCCGTCGTTGCGTCTGTCACAGTCGCGGCGCTCGCGCGCCGGGGAGGGCGGCTCGACCTCCAGCGGCTTCTGCTCGCCGGATTGATCGCGAACGCGTTCTTCTCAGCCGCCCTCCTGGCGGTGTTCTCCGTTGCGTCCGGCCAGACTGCTCGCACGATGCTCTTCTGGATGATGGGAAGCCTCGCCGACGCGACCCCCGGCAAAGTTCTCGCGCTCGCGCCGTACGGCGCCGTCGGGCTCGCGGTTCTTCTCGCATACGCGGCGCGGCTGAACCTCTTCGCCGTCGGCGAGGAGAACGCGGCGGCTCTCGGCGTGGAGGTGGAAAGGGCGAAGAGAGCCGTTTTCCTCGCCGCCTCCCTGCTGACGGGAGCGGCGGTCGCGTTCGCCGGGATCATCGGCTTCGTCGGGCTACTCGTGCCGCACGCCGCGCGCGCCGTGGTCGGAAACGATCAGCGCACGCTGCTCCCGGTCTCCGCAGTCGCGGGCGCGGCACTGCTTGTCGCGGCCGACGCCCTCTCGCGGTCGGCGTTCTCGCCCGCCGAGCTGCCGGTCGGGGCGGTGACGGCGGCGATCGGCGCACCCCTCTTCGCCTGGCTCCTGATGCGCGACCCGTGAGCGAGCCGCTTCTCGAAGCGCGCGGCTTGACCGCCGCGTACGGGGCGACGCCGGCCCTCACCGGGCTCGATGCGCGCATCGAAAGGGGCGAGGTCGTCGGGTTGCTCGGCGAGAACGGGTCGGGCAAGTCCACCCTTCTGAAGGTGATCGCCCGAATCGTTCCGGTGAGTGGCGGAGAGCTCCTCTTCGAAGGGAAACCCCACACCGCCTTACCCCGCCGGCTGGTGGCGCGGAAAATCGCGTATCTGCCGCAGAGCATCGACCTCGTCTTCCCGATCCGCTGCCTCGATCTCGTGCTTCAGGGCCGCGCGCCGCACGCACGCGGGTTCTCCGCCGACTCCGCCGAGGATCATGATCGCGCGCTCGAGGCGATGCGGGCGTGCGACGTCGAGAACCTCGCGGAGCGCGATGCTTCGGCCCTGTCGGGCGGGGAGAGGCGCCGCGTGTTTCTCGCGCGGGCGCTCGCCCAGCAGGCCGAGGTCTGGCTGCTCGACGAGCCCACCTCGGGCCTCGACCTCCGGCACCGGCTCGAGTTTCTCGAGCTGCTGGCGGGCGCGCACGCGTCGCGGGGGACGACCGCCCTTCTCGTGACGCACGAAATCGACCTCGTCGGCGAGATCGCGGACCGCGTCATCGTCCTCCGCGGCGGCCGGGCCGTCGCCTCGGGTCCACCGGCCGGGACACTCACGCCCGACGTCCTGCGCGAGGCCTTCGCCGTCGAGAGCCGGATCGAGACCGACGCGGCTGGGCGCCGGCGGGTCGTGCCCTACGCGCCGACGAGGTAGGTTCTGAACACGGGCCTTATCCCCGGGGCTGTTACCATTACCACCCCCCGCCATGTGGTTCAAAAAAGATCGGACCCCCAAGGAGCCGCGAGAGAAGCGCAGCAAGGTTCCGGAGGGGCTGTGGGTCAAGTGCGAGAGCTGCCGGGAGATCCTCTACAACAAGGAGCTCACCCGCAACTTCAAGATCTGCACGAAGTGCGGCTACCACTTCCGGCTTTCGGCTCCCGAGAGGCTCCGCATGCTGTTCGACGACGAGAAGTACGTCGAGCTCGAGTCGGACCTGCGTTCGGTCGATCCGCTCCGGTTCCGGGACTCGAAGCGATACCGCGACCGACTGAAGCAGGCCGAGGAAAACGTCGGCAGCTCCGAGGCGGTCGTCGTCGCCTCCGGGACGATGGGGGGGAAGCCGGTCATCATTGCTGCCATGGAATTTTTTTTCATGGCCGGCTCGATGGGCTCGGTAGTGGGGGAGAAGGTGACGCGAGCGGCGGAGCGAGCACTCGCCGAGCGAAAACCGCTGATCGTCGTTTCGACGTCTGGTGGCGCCCGGATGCAGGAAGGGATCCTCTCGCTCATGCAGATGGCGAAGATTTCGGCGGCGCTCGCCCGGCTCGCGGCCGCGCGGGTCCCCTACGTATCGGTGATGGCGGACCCCACGACCGGCGGCGTCACCGCGTCCTACGCGATGCTCGGCGACCTGAACGTCGCGGAGCCGAACGCGCTCATCGGCTTCGCCGGGCCGCGCGTCATCGAGCAGACGATCCGGCAGACCCTTCCCGAAGGGTTCCAACGCTCCGAGTTCCTGCTCGAGCACGGGATGCTCGACTTCATCGTGGATCGCTCGGAGATGAAGGAGACTCTCGTGCGGTGCCTGGACATCCTGTCGGCAGCCTGACTTCGCTCGCCCGACTCGATTCGCTCGCCCCGCGGGGCATGAAGCTCGGGCTGGCGGCGATCGACGCCCTCTGCGAGCGGCTCGGCCGTCCCGAGCGGGACGTCCCCTCGGTCCTCGTGGCGGGAACCAACGGCAAGGGGTCCGCCGCCGCGACCCTTTCCGCCATCGCGACGGCCGCCGGGCTGCGGACGGGCCTCTACACGTCGCCCCACCTCCATCGGGCGGGCGAACGCATCCGTGTCGGGGAGTCCGACCTCTCCGATGAAGAGCTCGACCGAGTCCTCGAGCGGACATTCCGGGCCGCGGACGCCGCGCCGGAGATTTCGGCGACATACTTCGAGGTCCTCACGGCGGCGGCCTTTCTGGCGTTCTCCGCCCGCGGGCTCGACCTCGCGGTCCTGGAGGTGGGTCTCGGCGGGCGCTTCGACGCGACGAACATCGCGCCCGCGGCGCTCTCCCTCGTCACCTCGATCGGCCTCGACCACGTCGAGGAGCTCGGGCCGACCGTCGCTTCGATCGCGCGAGAGAAGGCCGGCGTCTTCCGGCTTGGCCGGCCCGCGCTCGTCGGGTGGGTCGACGCGGAGGCCGGCTCCGCCCTCGTCGACGCGGCGCGCGAGACGGGCGCGCTCCTCCACGAGGCCGTCCGGGAGCTCACGATCTCCGATACGACGACCTCGATCGACGGAACTCGATTCTCCCTCGCGACTCCGGGCGGGCGATACACGCTCGCGACCCCGCTCCCCGGCGCTCACCAGGCGAAGAACGTCGCGCTCGCGGCGCGGGCGGCGGAGCTCCTCTCGGCCGCGCTGCCGAGCCTGCGACCGGAGGCGATCCCGGGCGGAGCCGCGTCCACGCGCTGGCCCGGGCGGCTCGAGAAGATGACGGCGCGCGGCCGCGCCATCCTTCTCGACGGCTGCCATAACGCACAGGGCGCCGCGGCGCTCGCACTCTTTCTCCGCGACGCCGGGCTCGCGGGCCGGGCCCGCCTCGTTTTCGGCGCCATGGCGGACAAGAACGTGGAGGCGATCGCGGCAATGCTCTTTCCCGCCGCGGCGAGCGTGCGCCTCGTGACCGCGCCGTCTCCGCGCGCCGCCACCGCCGGGGAGCTCGCGCGCCGGACGGCGGCCGTGCGGCCGGACGCGCTCCCCCGCGAGAGCCTCGAGGCCGCCCTGCGGGAGCTCCTCGCGGAGCCCGACCCCACCCCTATAATCGTCGCGGGTTCCCTCTACCTGGTCGGTGAAGCGCGCTCCCTGATCCTCTCGGGGCGGCTCGAGGACGAATGACGATCGCGACATCCCCTCTCACACGGACCGATTTCGAGCGGTTCGAGGACGAGCGACTGGCGCTCTTTGCCTCCCGGAGCGCCCTCGCGTCCCGTCCGCGCGGACCGCTTCACTTCGACGAGGAAGACTCGCGGACGCAGTATGTGCGCGACCGCGATCGGATCATCCACTCGCGAGCCTTCCGGCGCCTGAAGCACAAGACCCAGGTGTTCATTCCGTTCGAGGGGGACCACTTCCGGACGCGTCTCACGCACACGATCGAAGTCTCGCAGATCGCGCGCAGCGTGGCACGGGCGCTCGGTCTGAACGAGGACCTGACCGAGGCGGTCGCTCTCGGCCACGATCTCGGCCACACCCCGTTCGGCCATTCGGGCGAGAGCGTGCTCGATCAGCTCCTGCGCGCCAGTCACCCGGAGGCGGGCGGGTTCAAGCACAACTACCAGTCGGTGCGTGTCGTGGACCGCCTCGAGCGGCGGTACGAGGAGCCCGGCCTGAACCTGACCGACGACGTGCGTGAGGGGATCTTCAAGCACACCGGATGGGGTCGCGACTTTCCATTCCCGCTCGACTTCCCGGAGGGACTGCGCTTCGAGTCGGGCGGGACGCTGGAGGCGCAGGTCGTGAACTGGTCCGACGAGATCGCCCAGCAAACGCACGACCTCGAGGACGGAATCGCGCTCGCCGGCGATGACGCGATCGAGGGGCTGGCGGTGTCGCGCGTCGCCCGGGCCGCGCGCGGCGGCGGTCACGACCCCGCGGTGCGCCGGGCGTCGCTCATCCGCGGCATGATCGCCACGCTCATCGCCGATCTGATCCGCGCCTCCCGGACCCGAATCGAAAGCTGGGTTGAGTCGAAAGGCATCTCGACGCCGGCGGGGTTCGCGGACTGGCGGAAGGGCTTGCCGGGCGACCTCGTCGGTTTTTCGGACGAGGGCCGTCGGCTCTATGGCGAGCTCCGGCAGTTCGTCTACCGTCACGTCATCCACTCTTTTCCGGTTTCGCGACACGACGGCCGCGCCCGCCGCGTCGTTTCCGGTCTGTTCCACGCGTACAGCGAGAACCCGCGCCTCCTGCCGGATTCGGTCCTCGATGGGCTCCGACTGGAGCTCGGCGTCCGCCTTCTCCGCGAGGTTTCGCTCTCCGAGGTGCGCTCTGAGATCGCCCGGAGTTACCGGACGCGACCCGAGTTCTATCGGACGATCGCCGACCACATCGCGGGAATGACCGACAGCTACTGCATCGCCGATTACCGGGAGCTGGTGGTCGGCTGAATCGACTTCGTCTCCACGACGACGCCGACGTCGGT
>JBKJVY010000180.1:0-2586 GCA_046717185.1 Thermoanaerobaculia bacterium | reverse complement strand
GATCAGCGACGTCGGAGACCTCGACGTGTCCGGCTCTCCGGGCTTCGGGTACCGGGACATGGGGGAAAGCTGGTCGAAACCTTCCCTTGGACGCGTCAGGGTCTGCACGGCGGACTGCGGGACCCCGACGGCGGTCCTGGAAGATCGCTACGTGGCAATCTTCGCCGGCGGGTTCGACCGGGAGAGGTTGAACCGGCGGGGCAACTGGCTCTACATGGTGGACGTCGAGACGGGCCACGTGCTCTATCGCGCCAACTCGAGCTGCGGGGTCAACGCGGGAAGCAGCTGCTCACCCGTCTACTTCGGTTCGATCGCTTCCGAGACCGCGGCTCACGACTCGAACGGCGACGGGGTCCTCGATGTCCTCTACGTCGGCGACCTGAAGGGCCGGTTGTGGCGGGTCGATCTTTCGGACCTGCGCCTGATGTCCTCCCCTCCGGCCGGCCGCTTCGAGAACAAGATCGACGTGGACTCGGGCTCCGGCAAGCCCTTCCTCTTCTTCGAAGCGCCGCAGCCGGTCGCGCCGCTGAAGCATCCTTTCTACCCGGTCTACTACCGCCCGACGATCATCTCGCTCGGGTTCAATATCGCCGGAAAACCGGCCGTCGGGGTCGCTTTCGGAACGGGGGATCGCGACGACATCTCGTCCTCCCTCGAGCCGCTCGCCCTCACGTTCCAGCAGCGCTACTACTACGTCGTGGATCGCAACAACAACACGACCCGGACCGAATCGGACCTCTTGAGCATCGCCTCGCCCACGGCGGCGTCGGTTACGACGGCTCCGGTGAACGGCTGGTTCATCCAGCTCCCGCTCGGAGAGCGGATCAACGCCGACGGTCTGGGAGTCGGAGGGGTCATCTTCTTCCCGACGTTCAACCCGCTCGCGGCGCTCTCCGGAACGAACCCGTGCGCGAACGTGGCCGGCTGCCTGCTCGCGAACGGCACCGCCCGCCTCTATCGGGTCTTCTACTCGACGGGCAACCCGTACCTCGGCGCCGATCGCGGCGAGACGCAACCGCTCGGAGGTTTCCTCTCCGAGCCGGTCGGCTTCCAGTCCCAGGACCAGAACTTCAACGTCATTTTCACGACCGAGATCGTCGAGATAGAACCCGCGCCCGGAGTGAAGAAAACGACCGTCAAGAGCTGGAAAGAGCGCTCGCGGCGGCCGTAGGAACGATTCGACGAGATCTCTACGGGGCGGCGCGAGCCGCCCCGTTCCTTTTCCAGACTCCGCGCTACTCGCTTTCGGACGACTTGCGGCGCGAGTGATCCAGGATCCGCTTTCGCACCCGGATCGCCGCCGGGGTCACCTCGACGAGCTCGTCGTCGTTGATCCACTCGATGGCCTGCTCGATCGTCAGCGTGCGCGCCTGGCTGAGCCGGACGGCGATGTCGGCGGTGGATGCGCGCATGTTCGTGAGCTGCTTCTTGCGGCAGGGCTGAATGACCAGATCGGCCTCCTTCACCTGCTCGCCCACGATCTGCCCGCCGTACACGGCTTCCCCCGGCTTGACGAAAAACAGCCCGCGGTCGGCGAGCTGGTCGAGCGCGTACGCGGTCACGTCACCCGGCTCCTTGGCGATCATCGCGCCGCGCTTCCGGTTGGGCAGCGGCCCGCGGTGAGGTCCGTACTCATCGAAGAGGTGATTCAGCAGGCCCGTCCCCCGCGTCAACGAGAGGAACTCGAGCCGGAACCCGAGGAGACCGCGCGATGGGACGGTGAACTCGATCCGGGTGCGGTCGCCGTGACGCCCGATGTGCTTCA
This sequence comes from Thermoanaerobaculia bacterium, assembly GCA_046717185.1. GTDB lineage: Bacteria > Acidobacteriota > Thermoanaerobaculia > UBA5066 > Gp7-AA6 > Gp7-AA6. The sequence goes on along the minus strand of JBKJVY010000180.1, from coordinate 821 downwards.
ACTCGCCCCGACGTTCTCCGACGGCGGCAATCAGCTGCCCCGTGAACTCTTCACCGCAATCGATGACGAGCTCTTCGTACGGCTCGAGGACCTCCCCGTTCTCGCCGGTGCGAAGTATGACCTGGGGGCGGCCGAGCGAGAACTCGTACCCCTCCCGCCGCATCGTCTCTGCGAGAATCGAAAGGGAAAGCTCTCCGCGAGCGAGGACCAGGAACGCCTCGGCCTCCGAGGCCTTCTCCAGCCGCACTCCCACGTTTCTCTCCAGCTCCTTCTCGAGGCGCTCACGGAGGTGGCGGCCGGTCACGTACTTGCCGGAGCGGCCCGACATGGGCGAGTCGTTCGTCCGGAACTCCATCGAGAGAGTCGGCTCGTCCACGTGAATGCCGGGCAGCGGCACCGGGTCGATCGGGTCGAGGAGGGTGTCGCCGATCTCGATCCCCGGAAGGCCCGAGATCATGCAGATGTCGCCGGCCGACACCTCGGAGACTTCGACCCGCTCGATGCCGGCGAAGAGTTGGATCTTTCCGACCCGCCCGCGCTCCGTGATCGTTCCGTCCGGCCGCACGGCGGCGAGATCCGCCGCGCGGGAAAGAGTCCCGGAAAAGACCCGACCGACCGCCTGCCGGCCCACGTAGTCTGAGTACTCGGTGTTGGCGACAACCATCTTGAAAGGCCCCTCGCCGATCACCGGCGCGGGGATGTGCTCGAGAATGGCGTCGAGGAGAGGACGGAGGTCCCCGGAAGTGGCGGTCGGGTCGCGGCTTGCGAAACCGAGGCGGCCCGCGCCGTAGAGGACGGGGAACTCGAGGTGGTGGTCGAGC
>JBKJVY010000179.1:0-2818 GCA_046717185.1 Thermoanaerobaculia bacterium | reverse complement strand
GCGCCGGCCGGGGAGCTGGAGAACGATATTCGTCAGACCGGATTCTTCAACTCCAAGGCGCGCAGCCTGCGGCGCACCGGCGCCAGCCTGGCCGCCGAGCACGGCGGCCGCGTTCCCGAGACGATGGAAGCACTCGTCGCGCTTCCCGGCGTCGGCCGGAAGACGGCCAACGTCATTCTGGGCAACGCCTTCGGCAAGGACGAGGGGTTCGTCGTCGACACGCACGTCGCCAGACTGTCCCGGCGGCTCGGGTTCACCCGCGAAGTGGATCCCGTCCGGATCGAGCGGGACCTGAACGTTCTCGTCTCGAAGGGCCGGCGAACGATGGCGGCTCACCGGCTCATCTTCCACGGACGTCAGGTCTGCGTCGCTCGCCGCCCGCGCTGCGAGATCTGTCCGGTCGAGCCCTTCTGCCCCAAGATCGGTGTCCCGCTGGAGATCCGCCGCACCCTCGATGCGCCTCGAACCCGGCTCTCTCCTCCCGGCGCCCGAAAATGAAGGTCTACCTGGCGGGCGCCATCGAGCACTCGGCCGACGGTGGCCGGGGCTGGCGGGAGGGCCTCGCGGCCTTTCTGCGCGACGAGCTCCGTCACGACGTCTACGACCCGGCCGCCGACGAGAAGAAGAGCCTGACCGAGGAGGAGGTCGCGGGCTTCCGACGGTGGAAGCTCGAGGACCCCGCCCGGTTTCGGGAAACGGTGAGGAAGATCATCGCCTTCGACCTCGATCGGATCGAGCACGAGAGCGACTACCTCGTCGCGCTCTGGGACCGCGCGGCGGCGGCCGGCGGCGGCACGGCCGCGGAGATCACGCTCGCGCACCGGCTCGGCAAACCGGTGTACCTCCTTCTCGCCATGGCGCCCGCCGACGCTTCCGGCTGGGTTCTCGCAGCCTCCACCGAGGTCTTCGAGAGCGTCGCCGCGCTGCAGGCTCGCCTCCGGCAGAAGTACCCGCCGGCACCCGGGCGATAAGATCGAGCGCGATTCATGGTTTTCGTCAAGACGCAGCTCGGCTGGATCGAGGTGATCTGCGGCAGCATGTTCTCCGGCAAGAGCGAAGAGCTCATCCGGAGGCTCCGCCGGGCGATCATCGCGAAGCAGCGCGTCCAGATCTTCAAGCCGCGGATCGACTCGCGGTACTCCGAGGCGGAGATCGTGTCGCACAGCGAGATGCGGATGCCATCGCTGTCCGTCGCCTCGAGCGACGAGTTGCTCGAGAAGCTCGATCACCGAACCGAAGTCGTCGGCGTGGACGAGGCGCAGTTCTTCGACGCGGGGATCGTTGCCGCCGCGGAGCGCATGGCGGACCAGGGCAAGCGCGTGATCGTGGCGGGGCTCGACAAGGATTACCGGGGAATGCCGTTCGAGCCGATCCCCTCGCTCATGGCCGTCGCCGAGGACGTCACCAAAACGCTCGCGATCTGCGTCCGGTGCGGTTCGCCGGCCAACAACACTCAGCGGCTCGTCGAGAGCGATGAGCGGGTCGTGGTCGGCGCCCAAGGCCTTTACGAGGCGCGTTGCCGCCGCTGCTTCGAGCCCCCCTCGCGGGACTGATTTCTGCTCCTCGAGCGAACTGACCCCCCCAGCCTCCCCATCGGAAGGCCCGGAAAACCGTTGACAAATCAGTTTTCCGAAACGGCGGTGGAAAAGCCTGTCGAAATCCCTGAGGAAAACGGGCGAATCGCGCGAAATCGCGCGGTCGCCGTCCGGTTTGCACCTACTAATGTGCGAAGAAACAAGTCGCTATACATCAATGATTTGGGAGCAAGGCGAGCGACAGCAGCAGCGGATGCCCCGGCTCCCGACGAGCTTTCAATTTTTTTCCACACCGACAAGCGCTTTTGGCGCTTGCACTTAACCGCGTTTTAACGACTCGAGCGGCTGTCCCGGAGACCGACCAAGGTAGGGGACGACTCGGAGCCGAAGGGCGTCTCAGGAGACCGGTGTGTGCTCGCCGTAAACGGATTTCAGCGTCGAAACGATCTCACCCACCGTCGCCCGTAGACCGACCGCGGAGATCAGAGCCGGCATGAGGTTCCGGTCTTCCCTTGCGCTGCGCTCCAAAGCGAGGAGCGCCTCAGCCGTTTTCCCGGGATCGCGACCGGCGCGGAACAAGCGGAGACGCTCCACCTGGTCGCGTTCGATGTCGGGATCGACCGTCGAGATCGGCGGCGGCTCTCCGTCTTCTTCCCGAAACGCATTTACGCCCACCACGATGCGCCGTCCCTCCTCCACGTCCTTCTGAGCGGTGTAGGCGGCCTCTTCGATCTCCCGCTGAACCCAACCGCTCTCGATGGCGGCGACCGCGCCGCCGAGCGAGTCGATCCGGGAGATCATCGCGCGGGCGCGCGATCGGATCTCTTCGGTCCAGTTTTCGACGAGGGCCGAGCCGCCGAGCGGATCCGCGACATCGGCGACGCCGGTCTCGTGCGCGATGACCTGCTGGGTCCGCAACGCGAGACGCGCAGCGCGCTCCGTCGGAAGCGCGAGTGCCTCGTCGGCGCCGTTGGTGTGAAGGGACTGCGTTCCCCCGAGAACCGCGGCGAGCGCCTGGAGAGCGACCCGGACGACGTTGACGTCCGGTTGCTGCGCGGTCAGGGTAGAGCCTGCGGTCTGCGTGTGGAATCGCATCCGCCAGGAGCGGGGGTCTTTTGCCCCGAATCGGTCCCGCATGATTTCCGCCCAGAGCGATCGGGCGGCGCGGAACTTCGCGATCTCCTCGAAGAAGTTCGAGTGCGCGTTGAAGAAGAACGAGATCCGGGGAGCGAACGAGTCGACCGCGAGGCCGCGGGCGATCGCCGCTTCGACGTACGCGATTC
>JBKJVY010000178.1:0-3324 GCA_046717185.1 Thermoanaerobaculia bacterium | reverse complement strand
GTGTGCTCGAGGATTTCGCGGCCGGACGGATCGGCATCCTCGTGTCCACGACGGTCGTCGAGGTGGGCGTCGACATCCCGGAGGCGACCTTCATGGTCGTCGAGAACGCCGAGAGCTTCGGCCTCGCTCAGCTCCATCAGCTTCGCGGTCGCGTGGGGCGTTCCCGGAGACGGTCCTGGTGCGCCCTCGTCGTCGGGGGAAACGCCACGCCGGAGGCACGCGAGCGGCTGGAGGTGCTCGAGAAGACGACGGACGGCTTCGAGATCGCCGAGAAGGATCTCGAGGCGCGCGGGCCGGGAGACCTGCTCGGGACGCGGCAGTCGGGGCTCCCGCCGCTTCTTGTCGCGGACCCCATCCGCGACCTCGCGCGGCTGGGCGTTGCGCGCCGGCTCGTGCGCGAGCGAATCGAGAAAGGGGGATCGGTCGAGAGTGATCTGTTCGGGTATCCGTGAGAACTGATAGTTTTGGTTCGGAGGCAAATTGAAGATCCTCGTCACCGGCGGCACCGGTTTCGTCGGAACTCATCTCGTCAACGCGCTTCTGCGGCGCGGTCACTCGGTCGCCGTGCTCGCGCGTCACCCGGAGGACGCCCGCAACCGCTTCAACCGGCCGGTCGAGCGGATTCGCGGAGACGTCCTCTATCCGCCGTCGCTCGTATCCGCATTCGCGGGCCGGGACGCCGTCATCAATCTTGTCGGCATCATCCACGAGAAGGGAGGGCTCACGTTCGACCGGGCACACCGGGAGGGGGCGGAGAACGTCGTCGCCGCCGCGACCGAGGCGAAGGTGCCCCGCCTTCTCCACATGAGCGCGATGGGAGCCTCCGAGGACGCCCCCTCCGAGTACGGCCGCACCAAGGCGGCGGGGGAGCGCGCCGTGCGCGGCTCCGGCCTCGACTGGACGGTCTTCCGGCCCTCGATCGTCTTCGGACCCGGCGACGGGTTCGTTTCGCTCCTCGCGCCGATCGTCAAGAAGAACCCGCTCTTCATCCCGGTCATCGGCAAAGGCGAGACGCGTTTCCAGCCAGTCTCCGTCTACGACGTGGCGAGGCTCTTCGGCGACGCTCTCGAGAAGCCGGAGACCGTCGGCCGCGCGTTCGACGTCGGAGGTCCCGACGTCCTCACGATGAACGAGATCTACCGGGAGATCGCCACGGTCCTGGGGAAGCGCAACAAGCCGCTCGTCCACCTGCCGCTCTGGTGGGGAAGGCTTCTGGCCGGATTCTTCGAGTTCCTCGCGCGCCGCGGCTGGATACCGGCGCCGCCGCTCACCCGCGACCAGCTCCGGAGCCTGTCGCGCGACAACGTCGGCGACCTCTCCGAGACCGTCGCCGTATTCGACGGAGAGTGGTACGAGTTCCGGGCCGGGATCCGCGAGTACCTCTCCGGCGGGATGAAGCACGACCCGCGGTCCGGGTTCGGCGCGGAGGTCGAGCTCGAGCCGGTGAAGGTCCTTCGGATCCGATGAGGCGCGCCCCCGCGGCGGGAGTCCTCCTCTCTCTCGCACTCGCCGGTGCCGCTCCGGCCGCGGACGTCCCGGCGGTTCCCCCGCTGCGCGAGCAGCACCGCGTCCGCCAGGAGTGGCTGAAGTCGCGCCTCGAGCGGGTGCTGCCCGCCCTCATGCGGCGGCACGGGGTCTCGATGTGGATCGTCTCGAACCGCGAGTACGCCGAAGACCCGGTCTTTCTGTCACTCGTCTCTCCGTCCGTCTTCGCCGCGCGCCGGCGGACGATCCTCGTTTTCTTCGACCACGGAGCCGAGAAGGGCATCGAACGGCTCGCGCTCGGAGGCGGGTCGAACGGCGGCCTGTACACGGTCTACCGCGACCCGGAGGTCGAGAGCCGCGAGCTCTGGGGGCAGGGGCAGTGGGCGTTGCTGCGGAAGGCCGTGGAAGACCGCAAGCCTTCGACCATCGCGTTGAACATTTCGCACACGCACGCGTTCGCAGACGGTCTGTCGGCCGGCGAGCGCGAGCAGATCGAGGCGGCGCTCGGGCCCTGGACGTCGCGGATCGTCCGCGCCGAGAATCTCCCGCTCGAGTACCTCTCGGTCCGCGTCCCCGAGATGCTTCCCGTCTACCGCGACCTGATGCGCATCTCCCACTCGCTCATCGCGCGCGCGCTTTCGAACGAGGTCATCACGCCGGGAAAGACGACGACGGCGGACGTGGAGTGGTGGATGCGGCAGCGCGTCAACGGCCTCGGCCTCGGCGAATGGTTCCCGCCCACCGTCACGGTTCAGCGCCGGGGTCTGCGGCCGGAGGCGGTCGTCGCCGCCCGCTCCGACGTCGTGATCGAGCGCGGCGACCACCTCCACGTGGACTTCGGGATCCACGCGATCGGCCTCGCGACCGACACGCAGCACGTCGGCTACGTCTTGCGGGAGGGAGAGAAGGCGCCGCCGACCGGCTTCGTGAACGCGCTCGCCAACTCGAACCGGCTGCAGGACCTTCTCCTCGAAAGGCTCCGGCCCGGCCGCACCGGAAACGAGATCCTGGCCGACACACTCGACGCGATGAAGAAGGCGGGCCTGACCGGCACTGTGTACACGCATCCGATTGGCGACCACGGTCACGGGGCCGGGCCGCTCATCGGCCTGTGGGACCGGCAGGAGGGCGTTCCGGGCCGCGGCGACGTTCTCGTGCACCCTTCGACCTGGTTCTCGATCGAGCTCGAGGCGACGAGCCCGGTTCCGGAGTGGAACGGGCAGCCGCTGCGCTCGGCGCAGGAAGAGGACGCGTACGTCGACGCGAACGGGCGCGTCGGCTGGGTCCTGGAGCGCCAGACGAAGTACCACCTCGTGAAGTAGCCCGTTCGCCGGCAGAAGCCGCACGACATGTTCAACGAGACGGGCTCCGATCGCACGGCGGCGGCCGGGGGTCCCGGCGCGCGCCTGCGCACTCTCGTCCGGCGCATCCCGGCTCCCGGTTCGAGCCCGGTCCTGACGGGACTGGTGCTCGCCGTCGCGTGCGGGTCGGTGGCGGCGCCCCTCTTCTTTGCCGCATACCTTCCCTTCGTCGACTATCCGCAGCACCTCGCGACCGTCGCGGCGATCCACCGCGCCGGCGACCCCGCCTTCGGCGACTTCTTCACCGTCGACTTCGTCCGCAGCCCGTACCTTCTCTTCTATCTCGCGAGTCACGCCTTTGCGTTCGTCCTCGACATCGAGAGCGCGACCCGCCTCGCGACCGTGATCGGTGTCGCCGGGCTTCCCCTCGCGCTCGCCGCCTTTCTCCAGGCGCACGGGCGGCCCGCGCTCCTCGGGGCGCTCGCGGCGGGCATCGCGCTGAACGCCTGGGTCTTCTGGGGCTTCGTAAACTACGCCC
>JBKJVY010000177.1:0-6470 GCA_046717185.1 Thermoanaerobaculia bacterium | reverse complement strand
CGGCGTCGGGTCGGGCACGCGGTTTTTGATCGGTGGAATCGACTTCAGGTAGGCGAAGATCGCTTTGAGCTCTTCGTCGCGCATCTTCCCGTACCAGGGCCAGGGCATCGGCGGCAGAATCGTGCGGGAAGTCCCCAGGTGCTTGCCTGTGCGCATCGCGCGGATGAACATGTCCTCCGTCCAGATCCCGAGGCCGGTGTTCTGGTCCGGGGTCAAGTTCGACGTATAGCTGATTCCCCACGGACCGGCCCAGGCGGTGTTCGTCAATGAGCCAACCATCCCCCAGGGCGGGTCGAGCTTCGGCGGCGGCGGCATCTTCAGGCCCTCCGGGTGACCCGACAGCATCCGGGTCATGTCGGGCTCGGGCCCGGTCTTCCCCATCTTGTAGGGCGTGTGGCAGTCGTTGCACGCCATGATCGTGACGAGATACCGCCCGCCCCCGACGAGCTCCGCCGACGCGGCGGCGGGCGCGGAGGCGGCCGCGGGCTCGACCGCGCCGGCGGGAGTGGATTCGACCTGCGCGGGAGCGGGAGGCTCATCCTTCCGGCAGGCGACAGCGAGAACCGCAGCGAGAAGTGCGGTCACGGCCGCAAACCCGAGATTTCGACGCATCGAGCTCTCTCCTTTCCAGGAACTCTACGGACCCGCGGAATCATAAATGCGATCCGGCCGACCGGGGACACTAGAATTCGCGATTCCGGGGAGGGGCCATGGCAACCATCCGTCCTTTTCGAGCGCTTCGGCCGGTGCCCGCGCGAGCGCAGGAGGTCGCCGCGGTCCCGTACGACGTCGTCACGACCTCGGAAGCGCGCGCGCTGGCGTCGGGGAACCCCGCGAGCTTTCTGCACGTCTCCCGCCCGGAGATCGACCTTCCGGAAGGCGCGGATCCGCACTCCGACGCCGTGTACCGGAAGGGAGCGGAGAACTTCGAGCGCCTCGAGCGCGAAGGCCCGCTCGTTCGCGAGACCGAGCCGTCGGTCTATCTCTACCGTTTGCGCGCGGGAGATCACGAGCAGACCGGAGTGGCGGCGGCCTACTCACTCGACGAGTACGACTCGGGCGCGATCCGGCGCCACGAGCGCACGCGGCGCGACAAGGAGGACGACCGCACCCGACACATGGTCACCCTCGGAGCGCAGACCGGGCCCGTTTTCCTCACTTATCGCGGCCGCGGCGAGATCGACGCGCTCGTGGACTCCGAAACTCGCGGAGAGCCGCTGTACGACTTTGAGGCGGTGGACGGGGTCTCGCATACGGTCTGGCGGGTCGGCGGCGAAGCCGCGACCCGTCTCGTCTCCGAGTTCGCGCGGGTGCCCCTCCTCTACATCGCCGACGGTCATCACCGGGCCGCGAGCGCGAGCCGCGCGAGAAGTGAGCGGGACGCCGGCGACTATTTCCTCGCGGTCGCGTTCCCGGCCGCGCACCTGCGCATCCTGCCGTACAACCGCGTCGTGAAGGACCTCGGCGGCCGGACACCGGAGCAGTTCCTTGCCGCGCTCAAGGAGAAGCTGCCGGTCTCCGACTCGGCGCCCCCCTCGCCGGCGCGGCGGGGAGAGGTGAGCCTGTACCTGGACGGGCGGTGGTACGGGCTCGACTTCGGCGACTCGCCCGAGCTCGACGTGACGCTGCTTCAGGATCGCGTGCTCGACCCGATCCTCGGAATCCGCGACGTCCGGACCGATCCGCGGATCGACTTCGTCGGAGGCGGACGCGGGACAGGAGCTCTCGAGCACGCGGTGGACGAGCGAAGCGCCGCAGCCGCTTTCTCGCTCTTCCCCGTCTCGCTCGACGACCTCATGCGGATCGCGGACGCAAACGGAATCATGCCGCCCAAATCGACGTGGTTCGAGCCGAAACTCCGAGACGGACTGTTGATTCATGAGCTGGGGTCAACGCTGAATTCCTGAATTTGTGCCAGGGCTGAATTCAGCTATGGCACGAATTCAGCTTTTCAGCGTTGACCCTGGTTCTCAATAGAATCCGTAACTCCATGAAGGTGCTCGTCGCGGACAAGTTCGAGGACTCCGGCCGACGCGGGCTCGCCGAGGCGGGGTTGGACGTCCTCTACCAGCCGGACGCGAAGGACGACGCGCTCACCGAGGCCCTCCGGTCGAGCGGCGCCGAAGTGCTCGTCGTCCGATCGACGCGCGTGACCCGTCCGATGCTCGAGACGGGACACGTTTCGCTCGTCGTCCGCGCGGGAGCGGGCTACAACACCATCGACGTCGAAGCGGCGTCGGAACGCGGCATCTCCGTCGCGAACTGCCCCGGCAAGAACTCGATCGCCGTGGCGGAGCTCGCGTTCGGTCTCATCCTCGCGCTCGACCGCCGCATCGCGGACAACACGCGCGACCTCGAGCGCGGAGTGTGGAACAAGAAGGAGTACGCGCGGGCAAGAGGACTCTACGGCCGCACGCTCGGGCTCATCGGCGTCGGAGGGATTGGGCGCGAGATGATTCCCCGCGCGCGGGCGCTCGGGATGCCGGTCGTCGCGTGGAGTCGCAGCCTCACGGATGACCGGGCAAGTCAGCTCGGCATCCAGCGCAGGGACTCGATCTTCCAGGTCGCCGCGGACGCCGACGTCGTCAGCGTCCACGTTGCCCTGAAGCCGGACACCACGAAGCTCATCGGCGAGGAGTTCTTCGCCGCGATGCGGCCGGGGGCGTTCTTCGTCAACACGTCCCGGGCCGAAGTAGTGGACCACGCGGCGCTCGAGCGCGCCGTGCGCGAACGCGGCATGCGCGCGGGACTGGACGTCTTCGAGAGCGAGCCCTCGGGAGGCGCCGGGACCGTCGAGGCGCCGATCTTTCAGCTCCCGGGCGTCATCGGCACGCACCACATCGGCGCGTCGACCGACCAGGCCCAGGAGGCGATCGCCGCGGAGACCGTGCGGATCGTGCGCGAATACAAGGAGACGGGGAGGGCGCCGAACGTCGTCAACCTCGCGAAGAAGTCGCCGGCGACGCACCTGCTCGTCGTCCGCCACTGTGATCGGGTCGGCGTGCTCGCAGCGGTCTTCGACCGGATCAAGCAGGCCGGCATCAACGTGCAGGAGACCGAGAACGTCGTCTTCGACGGGGCGAAGGCGGCCGTCGCGAGAATCCACCTGAACCAGGCGCCTTCCGCGGACGTGCTGCGGGACATCGAGAACAGCACCTCCGACATCCTCGAGGTCTCGCTGCTCGCGCTGTAGTACAATTCTGTCCTACAGGAGGCGAGGATGCCCACGAGCGTTCGGCTGGACCGAAAAACGGAAAGACTCGTCGAGCAACTCGCTCGCGAGAAAGGCCGCACCAAATCGGAGGTGATCCGGCAGGCGATCGTGCTCGCGGCCGAGAAGGAGCTGGGCGAGGACAAGAGGACGCCGTATGAACGGTCCGCTCACCTCATCGGCTGCGTATCGGGAGGGCCACCGGATCTTTCTGTGAACACCGGCGCGAAGGTTCGGGAGATCCTGTCGAAGAAAGCGCGCTCGCGTTGATTCTCGTCGACGCGGGTCCGCTCGTGGCTATCGTTCACGGAAGCGACGCCTTCCACGAGCCCTGCTCCGACGTCTTCCGCTCGCTGAAACGGCCGCCGCTGGTCGTCTGGCCAGCCGTGACGGAGGCGATGCATCTTCTCAACTTTTCGTGGAAGGCTCAGGACGCTCTCTGGGAACTCCTCGAGAACGGTTCCGTGCTTCTGGCGCAACTGACACCCGCCGATATTCCGCGCATGCGGCAGCTCGTGAGTCAGTACCGTGATCTGCCGATGGACCTGGCCGACGCCGCTCTCGTTTGCGTCGCGGAGCGGGAAAGGATCTCCCGGGTCTTCACCCTCGACCGAAAGGACTTTCGGATCTATCGGCCTCGCGGGGTCGGCCGGTTTTCTATACTGCCGTCCTGAACCGGCGACCGGCGTCGGCACGGCATCCGGGAGAAAGGACGACAAGATGACCGAGCGCATCTTCAACTTCGGAGCGGGGCCGGCGGTCCTGCCCGAGCCCGTCCTCGAAGAGGCGCAGCGCAACCTTCTCGCGCTTCCCGGCGCGGGGATGTCGATTCTCGAGATCAGCCACCGATCGAAGACGTTCGAGGAGATCCTCGAGGGCGCGATCGCGGACATCCGGCGCCTCGCGTCGGTCCCTCCGAACTATCGGATTCTCTTTCTCGGCGGCGGCGCGTCGCTCCAGTTCTCGATGGTTCCGATGAACCTCCTCGCGCCGGACCGTTCCGCCGACTACGTCGTGACCGGCGCCTGGTCGAAGAAGGCCGTCAAGGAGGCGCGGAAGGTCGGCGGGGTGTCGATCGCCGCGACGACGGAGTCGGAGGGGTTCGCGCGGATCCCGGACCAGTCGGAGCTCACGCTCGATTCGGGGGCGGCGTACGTCCACTTCACGACGAACAACACGATCTACGGAACCGAGTGGGCAAAGGAGCCGGACGCCGGGACCGTGCCGCTCGTCGCGGACGCATCCTCCGACGTCTTCAGCCGCCCGATCGACATGGGCAAGTACGCGCTCCTCTACGCGGGCGCACAGAAGAACCTCGGCCCGGCGGGCGTGACGCTCGTGATCCTTCGCGAGGACCTCCTCGCGAGGAGTCCGAAGACCCTCCCGACGATGCTCGACTACAACACTCACGCGGAGAACAACTCGCTCTACAACACACCGCCCGTCTTCGCGATCTACATGGTGCGGCTCGTCGTCCAGTGGATGCTCGCGGAAGGCGGTCTCGAAGCGATCGGACGGCGAAACGCGGAGAAGGCGAAGATCCTCTATGACGCGCTCGACTCGTCCGGCGGCTTCTACCGGCCGCACGCGAAGCCGGGCAGCCGGTCGAACATGAACGTGGCCTTCCGCCTCCCGACCGAGGACCTCGAAAAGGAGTTCCTCGCGGGCGCGGGAAAGCGGGGCTTCTCGGGTCTGAAGGGCCACCGGTCGGTCGGCGGCATTCGCGCGTCGATCTACAACGCGTTCCCGAAGAAAGGTGTCGAAGCTCTCGTTTCCTACATGGACGACTTCGCTCGAACGAAGGGATAGTTCTCGGCGAGCCGGCGATACACTTGGACGTGGGTCAGGTTGCAACCTGACCCCAGGGGGGCATATGGCTCTACCGCGCTTCGCCTTCTTCCGGGGACGCCGCGTTCCCTACTCCGAGGCCCGCGTCGGGGTCCTGACCCACGGCCTGAATTACGGGACGGGGGTCTTCAGCGGGATTCGGGGCTACTGGAACGAAGCGGAGCAGGAGCTCTTCGTCTTCCGGCCCGAGGACCACTACCGCCGTTTTCTCGAGTCCGGAAAGATGCTCGGCATGGAGCTTCCCCTCGGCCCGAAGGAGCTCACGGCCGCGCTCCTGGAGCTCCTCCGCGCGGAGGACTACCACGAGGACTGCTACGCCCGGTCACTCGCCTTCTACGCGGACGAGACCGTCGGCGTGCGGCTGCACGACCTGACGCCGGAGGTGTCGATCGTGGCGCTCCCGTACGGCCGGTACATCGACAACGAAGAGGGAGCGCACGCGACGGTCTCCTCGTGGCGCCGCGTGGACGACAACGCGATCCCGGCGCGCGGCAAGATCGTGGGCGCCTACGTCAACTCGGCGCTCGCCAAGTCCGAGGCGATGCGCGCCGGCTTCGACGAGGCGATCGTGCTGAACGCCGACGGGCACATCGCCGAAGGCTCCGCGGCGAACTTCTTCCTCGTCCGAAACGGGGTCGTTCTCACGCCGCCGATCACGGACAACATCCTCGAGGGGATCACGCGCCGCACGGTCATCGAGCTCTTCGCGAACGAGCTCGACACGACCGTCGTCGAGCGCTCGATCGACCGCAGCGAGCTCTACGTGTCCGAGGAAGCGTTTTTCGTCGGCACCGGAGTTCAGATCGCCGCGGTGACGCGGGTAGACCACCGTCCCGTCGGTACCGGCCGGATCGGGCCGATTGCGACGGCAATCCGGGAGGTGTACTTCCAGGTCGTTCGCGGCAAGCGGCCGAAATACCGGAGCTGGTGCGCTCCGGTGTACGGCGCTGCGGCCGGCCGCAAAGCTTCCGCCCCGCGGGACAAACGGGGGCGCGTCGCCGCGGCCGGTCGGTGAGAATCGAAACGATCGCGGTGCACGCGGGGGGAGACCGCGACCCCGTTACCCGCTCGGTCGCTCCCCCGCTCCACCTCTCCACGAACTACGAGCTCGGGCCCGGTTCGGTGAAGCTCGGTGGCCACATCTACACGCGCTACAGCAACCCGACCCAGGACCGGCTCGAAACCGCGCTCGCCGCGCTCGAAGGGGGCGAAGCGGCGATGGTCTTCTCCTCGGGAGTCGCGGCCGGCGCGGCGGTCCTCCAGTCGCTCCCGGCCGGTTCCCATGTCGTCTTTCCCGACGACGTCTATTACCAGTTCCACGCGATGGCCGCCGAGTACCTGCCGCGCTGGGGGCTCGAGTCGACGATCGTGGATATGTCCGACCTCGCCGCGCTCTCCGCGGCCCTGCGTC
>JBKJVY010000176.1:0-3323 GCA_046717185.1 Thermoanaerobaculia bacterium | reverse complement strand
GAGTTCCGGTCCGCCGCCAAGGACTATCCGCGATCGGAACCGATCGAGGGCGTCCGCACGTTGAAGCTCGCACGGTCCACGGACGACCGCGGCTTCTTCATCGAGCTCTTCCGCGCCCGGGCGAACCACGCCGGCAGCCGGGCGCTCGCCGGGTTCTTCGAAGGGCTTTCCGTCGTGCAGACGAACTTCTCGATCGTGGACGCCGCCGGTCACATCAAAGGCCTCCACTACCACCTCAAACAGGACGACATCTGGTTCTTTCCGCCTCCGTCCAAAGCGAAAGTCGTCCTTTACGACGTCCGGAAGGACTCCCCCACGTTCGGCCGCACGCAGGCGGTCGTCGCCGGCGGAGGGCAGGACGTCCTCGTGCGGATCCCCGCCGGAGTCGCCCACGGATACCGGCCGCTCACCAACCCGTGCTCTCTCATCTACTTCGTGACGGAGACGTTTGATCCGGAGTCGCCCGACGAGTACCGGATCGCGTGGGACCATCCGGCGGTGAAGGAGATGTGGGACGTCCCGAACGGTTGAGCCCGCGTTCGGGGCCGGCTCCGCCGGGACACCCCGACTCCCGACCCCTTCCCGGCTCCTATAATTAACGGTTCCATGAGCACGGTCCCGGCCTTCCCGCTCCCTTTCGACCTCTCCCGAGTCCCCCGGGTCGACGCCGTGGGGATCGAAGAGCGCGCCGCTTCCCTCGGGAAGCGCTCGATCAAGAAGGCCGCCAAGGTCGCCGGGATCAAGCTCGCGATCTCGATGCTGGATCTCACGACCCTCGAGGGGAAGGACTCCGAGGGCAAGGTCCGGCAGCTCTGCCAGAAGGCGCGGCATCCCCAGCCGGGCGACCCGTCGGTCCCGCACGTCGCCGCGATCTGCGTGTACCCGAACCTCGTCGCGGTCGCGAAGGAGGCGCTCCGCGGGAGCGGCGTCAAGGTCGCGTCCGTCGCGAGCGGGTTCCCCGCCGGCCTCGTGCCGCTCTCCGCGAAGCTCGACGACACGCGCAGCGCCGTCGCGGCGGGTGCGGACGAGATCGACATGGTGATCGACCGCGGCGCCTTCCTCTCCGGGGACTACGAGAAGGTCGCGTCCGAGATCGTCGCGATCAAGGACGCGTGCGAGTCGGCGCACCTGAAGGTCATCCTCGAGACGGGCGAGCTCGAGACCTACGACAACGTCCGGAAGGCATCGCGCCTGGCGATGACTTGCGGCGCCGATTTCATCAAGACTTCGACCGGAAAGATCAGCCCGGCCTCGACTCCCGGCGTCGTCCTCGTCATGCTCGAGGCGATCCGCGACTTTTACTTCGAGACGGGCCGCCGCATCGGCATGAAGCCGGCGGGCGGCATCAAGACTTCCAAGCAGGCCCTTCATCTCCTCGTCCTCGTCAAGGAGACGCTCGGCGACGCGTGGCTGACGCCCGACCTCTTTCGGCTCGGCGCTTCGACGGTCGCGAACGACCTCCTGATGCAGCTCGTCAAGGAAGCGAGTGGCCGCTACCAGAGCGAGGACTACTTCACGAAGGACTAACCATGGCGACAGTCAAGGAAGAACAGGAAACGCGGGAGCGCGCGGTCCGGCGGATCGAGCGGGAGAAGCCCGCTCTCGAGTTCGGCACCGCGTGGGACTACTCTCCCGCGCCCGAGTCGCGCGACCACCTCCGCCTCGAGAAGCGCTACGAGCTCTTCATCGGCGGAAAGTTCGTTCCGCCGAAGTCGAAAAAGTACTTCCAGACGGTGAACCCCGCGACGGAGGAGACGCTCGCGGAGGTGGCGGAAGCTGGCGCCGCGGACGTGGACGCCGCGGTCACTGCCGCCGAAGAGGCCTACCGGAAACGGTGGTCGAAGTTGAAGCCCGCCGACCGCGGCAAGTACGTCTACCGGATCGCCCGGCTCCTCCAGGAGAAGGCGCGCGAGCTCGCGGTGCTCGAATCGATGGACGGTGGCAAGCCGATCAAGGAGTCGCGCGACGTGGACGTGCCCCTCGCGATCGCGCACTTCTTCTACCACGCGGGGTGGGCGGACAAGCTCGAGTACGCGTTCCCTCGTCACACCGTGTCGCCGATCGGGGTGTGCGGCCAGATCATTCCGTGGAACTTCCCGCTCCTGATGGCCGCCTGGAAGATCGCGCCCGCGATCTCCTGCGGCAACACCGTTGTGCTGAAGCCGGCCGAGACGACGCCCCTGACCGCGATGATGCTCGCGAAAGTTTGTCAGGAGGCGGACCTTCCGCCTGGAGTCGTGAACATCCTCCCGGGCGCGGGCGAGACCGGCGCTGCCCTCGTCAACCATCCGAGGGTGAAGAAGATCGCGTTCACCGGTTCGACCGACGTGGGGAAACTGATCCAGCGCGCCACCGCGGGCACCGGCAAGCGGCTGACGCTCGAGCTCGGCGGAAAAGCCGCGAACATCGTCTTCGAGGACGCAGCGATCGACCAGGCGGTCGAAGGCATCATCAACGGGATCTACTTCAACCAGGGTCACGTCTGCTGCGCCGGGTCGCGCCTGCTCGTGCAGGAATCGATCGCCGAAACAGTCCTTCAGAAGCTCTCCGACCGGATCGCGACGCTGCGGATGGGCGACCCGCTCGACAAGAACACCGACGTCGGGGCGATCAACTCGAAGATGCAGCTCGACAAGATCCGCGAGCTCGTGGCTTGCGGGGTCGAGGAGGGAGCGGAGCTCCACCAGTCCTCCTGCGCGATCCCGCCGAAAGGCTACTGGTTCCCGCCGAGCTTCTTCACGAACGTCGCGCAGTCGCACCGCATCGCGCGGGAAGAGATCTTCGGGCCGGTTTTGACGGTCATGACCTTCCGGACGCCGGACGAAGCGGTCGAGAAGGCGAACAACATCCCCTACGGCCTCTCGGCGGGAGTCTGGACGGACAAGGGGTCGAAGATCTTCCAGATCACGCAGAAGATGCGCGCCGGAGTCGTTTGGGCGAACACGTTCAACAAGTTCGACCCGACGTCGCCCTTCGGCGGATACAAGGAGTCCGGCTTCGGCCGCGAGGGCGGCGTGCACGGCCTGCGCGCCTACGTGGAGCTTTCATGACCTTTGATCGCCTCTCACCTCGCGGCACTGTCTCTAACCTCTCTCCTTCAAGGCCGGGCCAACGTGAACCTGACTGGGGAGCGGGCGAACTAGCCCGGCCTTGCGACAGATGAACTTGGAAGTCCGCAAGACCTACAAGCTCTACGTCGGCGGGGAGTTCGTCCGCACCGAGTCGGGCCGCTACGATCCGATCCCGGACGCCCGCGGTCAGCTCCTCGCGAACGTCTCCCGCGGCTCGCGCAAGGACCTTCGCGAAGCGGTCCGCAAGGCGCG
>JBKJVY010000175.1:0-3514 GCA_046717185.1 Thermoanaerobaculia bacterium | reverse complement strand
ACGTGCTCCGCCGCGATGTTGACGACCGCCGGCGAAGCCTTGTCGACGACCTCGACGATCTCGCTGCGACGGGAGGGCAGCGGTGCGCCGAGAGCGGTCCCGGCGAGGACTGCAGCCGCGAGGAGGGCCGTGGAGATCCGCTTCACGGCACCCTAAACGGAAGGCCGCGCCCGGGCATTTCCGCAGCGGAGAACTGAGAACAGACAACGAGTCCCGCTTTCGCGAGGCTCTACGGAAAAGAACAGAGAAAGAAGCCTCACTGTCATCCCGAGCCCTTCGGCCTCCTTGTCATCCCGAGCGACGCGAGGGATCTGGGCCCCAGATTCCTCGGCCTTCGGCCTCGGAATGACAGGCCGAGCCCTACTTCTTCTCGACGACCGACTCCGATTTGACCTCGACCTCCAGCGTTTCGCCGTCGCTCGAGACCGTGAGCTCCGCCGAATCTCCCGCGAGCAGCTCGTTTCTCAAGATCCTGCCGGCGAGGGCATCTACGACTTCTTTCTGGATCAGGCGCTTCAGAGGCCGGGCGCCGAACGCCGGGTCGTAGCCGCGAGTGGCGAGGTAGCGGCGGACGTCCTCCGTCCACGTAAGGCGAATGCCCCGCTCCGCGACGGTCCGGGCGAGCGAGCGGAGCTGGATCTCCACGATCTCTCCGATCTCCCCCCGGGTGAGCCGGTGGAACACGATGACGTCGTCGATCCGGTTGAAGAACTCCGGCCGGAAGTGGCGGCGCAGCGTCTCCTCGATCCGCGCCTTCACCGCGGGTTCGTCCATGTTCTCCGCTTCCGCGATCCACTCGGACCCGAGGTTCGAGGTCATGATGATGACCGTGTTCTTGAACGAGACGACGCGCCCCTTCCCGTCCGTGAGGCGCCCGTCGTCGAGAACCTGGAGGAGCACGTTGAATACGTCGGGGTGGGCTTTCTCGATTTCGTCGAAGAGCACGACCGCGTAGGGACGGCGCCGGACGGCTTCCGTGAGCCGCCCGCCCTCCTCGTAGCCGACGTATCCGGGAGGCGCGCCGATCATCCGCGCGACGGCGTGCTTCTCCATGTACTCCGACATGTCCAGGCGGGTCATGGCCTGCTCGTCATCGAAGAGGAACTCCGCGAGGGCGCGCGCGAGCTCGGTTTTGCCGACGCCCGTTGGCCCGACGAAGAGGAACGACCCGATCGGCCGCCGGGGATCACCGAGCCCGGCGCGCGAGCGGCGCACCGCGTCGGAGACGGCGCGTACGGCCTCGGACTGACCGATCACCCGTTCGGAGAGTCGCTCCTCCATGTGAAGGAGCTTCTTCGTCTCGGCCTCGAGCATCCGGGTGACGGGGACTCCCGTCCAGCGGGAAACGACCGCGGCGATGTCTTCTTCGGTGACCTCCTCGCGCAGCATCGGGCGGCCCTTCTGAAGCTCCGCGAACTTCGCGTTGCCGTCGGCCATTTCGCGCTCGAGCTCGGGGAGTCTCCCGTAGCGCAGCTCCGCCGCCTGCTGAAGGTTCCCTTCCCGCTCCGCCTCGACCGCCTCCTGCCTGACGCGTTCGATCGACTCCTTGATCTCGCGTATTTTCTGGATCAGCTCCTTCTCTGCGGACCACTGAGCGCGCAGGCTGCTCGACTCCTCTTTCTTCTCGGCCAGCTCGCGCGCGATGTCCTCCAACCGCTTCCGGGACTCGTTCGTTTTTTCCTTCTCGAGCGCCCGTTTCTCGATCTCCAGCGACAGAATCTTCCGCTCGATCTCGTCGATCTCCGTTGGAACCGAGTCGATCTCCGTGCGCAGTTTCGCCGCGGCCTCGTCGATCAGGTCGATGGCCTTGTCGGGAAGGAACCGGTCGGCGATGTACCGGTGGGAGAGGCGGGCCGCCGCCACGATCGCACCGTCCGTGATGCGGACGCCGTGGTGCACCTCGTAGCGCTCCTGGAGGCCGCGCAGGATCGCGATCGTGTCTTCGACGGACGGCTCCTCGACGAAGACCGGCTGGAAGCGACGCTCGAGCGCCGCGTCCTTCTCGATGTACTTCTGGTACTCGGCGAGGGTGGTCGCTCCGATCGCGCGGAGCTCCCCGCGCGCGAGCGCGGGCTTCAGCATGTTCGACGCGTCCATGGAGCCCTCGGCCGCGCCCGCACCGACGAGCGTATGGAGCTCGTCGATGAACAGGATGATCGCGCCCTGCGCCTCCTCGATCTCTTTCAGGACCGCCTTCAGACGGTCCTCGAACTCGCCGCGGTACTTCGCTCCGGCGATCATGGAGCCCAGGTCGAGCGACACGACGCGCTTGTTCTTCAGTCCCTCGGGCACGTCGCCCAGGTGGATGCGGCGGGCAAGCCCTTCGACGATCGCGGTCTTTCCGACGCCCGGCTCGCCGATGAGAACGGGGTTGTTCTTCGTCCGGCGGGAGAGCACCTGGATGACGCGACGGATTTCCTCGTCGCGCCCGATGACCGGGTCGATCTTGCCGCGCCGAGCGAGGTCGGTGAGGTCTCGCGTGTAGCGCTTCAGCGCCTGGTACTTGTCCTCGGGGTTCGGGTCCGTGATTCGGGTCGAGCCCCGAACTTCTTTCAGCGCCTTCAGGAGCGCGTCTTTCGTCGCGCCGCTGCTCGCGAGCCGTTTCGAGGTCGTCCCGGCGGCCGGCTCCGCGAGCGCGAGCAGGAAGTGTTCCGTCGAGACGTACTCGTCGCCGAAGTCGCGCGCGACCTCGAAGGCGCGGTCGAAAACGCGGGTCAGCTCCTGGGACACGACCGCGTCGGCCGATGCGCCCGTGACCTTCGGGCGCTTCTCCAGATCCCCCTCGACCTCCCGCGTGAGCCCGTCCGGATCGACCCCGAGCTTCTGGAGTATCGGGGCGACGACCCCTCCACTCTGCCGGAGCATCGCCTGCAGCAGGTGGTCGGTGGAAAGCTCAGCGTTTCCCCGCGCCCGCGCGTCGCGCTGCGCTTCCTGGATCGCTTCCTGGGCCTTGATGGTGAGCTGGTCGAATCTCATGAGGAATTCACTCCTGGTGATGTGTCGCCACGAACGAGCGGGTCGTGAAGACCCGCGACGCGGAACCCTCTGGCCCGAAGAAGGCACGAGTCGCAAGAACCGCACGGCTGGCCTGCCGGCGTCGGGTCGTAACAGGACGAGGTGAGAGCAAAATCCAACCCGAGCGCGGCCGCGCGTGCGACGATCTCTCCCTTGGTGAGCCGCAGCAGGGGGGCATGGATTCGGAACGCCAGCGCACCCTCGACCCCGGCCTTCGTACCGAGGTTGGCCATCCGCGCGAAGGCCTCCAGGAACTCCGGCCGGCAGTCGGGATATCCCGAGTAGTCGAGCGCGTTGGCGCCGATGTAGATGTCCGCCGCGCCGATCGCCTCGCCCCAGGCGACGGCGTGGGAGAGGAAGAGGGTGTTGCGCGCGGGGACGTAGGTCGCGGGAATCGCGTCGACGCCGAGCGCGTCGCGGGGAACCTCGCGGGAGAGGTCCGTCAGGGCGGAGCTCTCCGGCGCGGGCAAATCGAGCCGGACGATGCGGTGCGCCGCCG
>JBKJVY010000174.1:0-10008 GCA_046717185.1 Thermoanaerobaculia bacterium | reverse complement strand
TGGGTCTCTTCGGCTCCCAGCCAAAGTGGCGACACAGGGACCCTTCGGTCCGCAAGGCCGCGGTCGCCGAGCTCTCCGACGCCGACTCCCTGATGGAGGTCCTCCGCGTCGAAGAGGATGCGGACATCGCGCGGATCGCCGCCGCGCGAGAGGCTCAAACAGCTCCCCGACTATCGACAGGACCTCGAGTGGAAGGTGTCGGGGGACTCGCAGACCTTCGAGGCGTACATGCTCTCCGCCGAGGGGCGGGAGTCGCCGCTCCGACAGGTCGATCGGCTCGATGCCGAGATCGCCGCCCTTCGCCGGACGTAACCTCCTCCCGAGTCAGCCGACTCGCGCCGGGCTCTCCCTTTCGCTACTGTAGCGCGATGAGCGCCCCCATCTCGACGACCCCCGCGCCGACGGACGCGCATCGGCCGTCCCGCGTCCGTCGCAACAAGGCGTTGAACCTGGCGCTCGCGATCTTCTTCTTCATCCTCGGGTTCATCGGTCTCCTGATTCCCGTGATGCCGCAAGTCCTGTTCTTTGCGATGGGAATTCTCTTCCTGTCGCTCGTGTCTCCCACCGTCCGCCGGAGGGTCCGCCATTTCCTTCACCGGCATCCGAAGATGGCGCACGCCTACAAGCGGTGGCGGGACAAGGGCCGACAGAAGCGACTCGCAATGATCCGGCGCCGCAAGACACTCGGGGAGCGGATGCACATGCACAAACGGGAATCGACGAGCGAACGGGAGGGTCCGTCGAGCTCAGGCTGAGAACGGAGCGCTGAGAACCGAGAACCTGCTAGTCCATCTGGCGCCGGAGGATCGTCGGGATGTCGAAGTCGTCGCGGGACGAGGCATTCGGCCCGAAGCCGCCGGAGTCGTCGCCACGGAGAAACGGCGTCCGTCCTCGCGGCGCTGCGAAAGCCCGGGTCTCCTCTTCCTCTTTTTCCCGCTCGTCCGCGGCGAGGTCGGCTCGATCGAACCCGGTCGCGATGACCGTCACCTTCACCGCGCCCGCCATCCGGTCGTCGCTGACGTAGCCAAACAGGATGACCGCTTCCGGGTCTGCCGCCTGTCGAATGATCTCGGCCGCCTCGTTGACCTCGAAGAGCCCGAGGTCCGGACCTCCCGTTATGTTCAGTAGTACTCCGCGCGCGCCCTCGATCGACGCGTCCTCGAGAAGCGGCGAGGAAATCGCTGCCTGCGCCGCGTGAACGGCCCGGTTCTCCCCTTCGGCGACGGCGGTTCCCATCATCGCGCGTCCCATGTCCGACATGATCTTCTTGACGTCGGCGAAGTCGCGGTTGATCACGCCCGGACAGTTGATGAGGTCCGCGATCCCCTGGATCGCCTGTCGGAGGACGTCATCCGCGATCTTGAAGGACTCGTGGAAGGGCGTGTTCCGCTCGACGAACGACAGCAGCCGCTGGTTCGGGATCGTGATCAGCGTGTCGACATGCTCTCGCAGCTCCCGCGCGGCCTTCTCCGCCTGGCGCATCCGCTTCTTGCCCTCGAAGTCGAAGGGCTTCGTCACGACCGCGACGGTGAGCGCACCCGACTCCGAGGCGAGCTTGGCGATGACGGGGCCGGCGCCCGATCCCGTCCCGCCGCCGAGGCCGGCGGCGATGAACACCATGTCGGCGCCCTGGACGATATGGGACAGCTTCTCCTGGTCCTCGAGCGCAGCGTTGCGGCCGACGTCCGGGTCCGCGCCCGCGCCGAGGCCCTTCGTCAGCCGACCGCCGATCTGGAGCTTCGTCGCCGCGGAGGTCTTCCGCAGCGCCTGAAGATCGGTGTTGCACGCGATGTACTCCACGCCGCGCACTTCCGCCGCGATCATTCGGTTCACGGCGTTGCACCCGCCGCCGCCCACTCCGATGACTTTGATCGTCGCCGGCGAGGCGTCGCCTCGCTCCAGCTCGATCGCCATCCTCGATTTCGTTCCGTCGTCGACGAGTTCGATCATCGGCCTCTCCCTTCCCCGTTTTTGATTTGTCCTGGCCCGGCGCTCCCGCCCGACCCCCGCTTTCAGAAAAGCTCCCGAAAGAATCGGGACACCGAAGTCGCCGCGCGCGAGATTCCTCGCGGCGGCCGGCGCACCTGCTTGTGACGATGCCCGTACAGGAGCAGGCCGGTCGCCGTCGCCCACTCCGGTCTCGAAACCACGTCCACGAGACCGCCGACGCCGGCCGGCACGCCCCGCCGGACGGGGCCCTCGAAGATCCCCTCCGCGACCTCGACGAGCCCTTCGAGCTCCGCGCCGCCGCCCGTGAGGACGACGCCGGACCGGAGATCCTTGTCCACGCCGAGCCGCTGGAGGTCGTCGTGGATCAAGCCGAGGAGCTCCTCGGCCCGCGGCTGGAGGATGTCCGCGAGGGTCGTGCGCGGGCAGAGCTTCGGCTCGCGCCCTCCGACCATCGGCACCTCCACCATCTCGTCCTCGCCGACTCCCGCGCGCAGCGCCGAGCCGTGCTTCTTCTTGATCCTCTCGGCGTCCCCGATTGGCGCCCGAAGAACGACCGCCAGGTCGTTCGTGAAGTGGTCGCCGCCGACCGGGAAGACGGCCGTGTGCGCGATCGAGCCCTTTTGATAGACCGCGATCTCGGTCGTCCCCCCGCCGATGTCGATGAGGACGATCCCGAGCTCTTTCTCGTCCGAAGTGAGGACCGCCTCGGCGGCGGCGAACTGCTCGAGCACGAGCTCGACCACCTCGATGCCCGCCTTGTTCATGCACGTGACTATGTTCTGCGTCACCGCGACCGGCGCCGTGACGACGTGGACGTCCGCTTCGAGCCGCGCTCCCACCATGCCGGTGGGGTCTCCGACCCCGTCCTGCCCGTCCACGGCGAACTCGCGCGGCACGACGTGCACGACCTCGTGGTCCTGGGGGATCTGGACGCCGCGGGCGGCGTCTATGACGCGGGTGACGTCTTCGCGCGTGATCCCCCGATCTTTCCCGGCGACGGCCACGACCCCGCGGCTGTTGAAGGAGCGGACATTCGACCCGGAGATGCCGACCCAGGCCCGCGCGATCTGCACACCCGCCATGATCTCGGCTTCTTCGGCGGCGCGCTTGATCGCCTCGATCGTGGCGTCGACATTGATGATGTTGCCCTTCCGGGTTCCCCGGTTGGCGGACGCCCCTTTGCCGATCACGTCGAGCGCGCCGTGGGCGTTCTGCTCGCCGATCAGCACGCAGATCTTGGAAGATCCAATGTCGCAAGAGACGAGGAAGTTTTCGGGTTTAGCCATGCTTGGGATACTGGGAGTTCCGGCTCATAGGCTGTTCCCGGCGCCGTAGGCGCCGACGAGAACGATTCGGTCCGCAAAGCGGAGATCGATGGCCCGCGCCTCCCACCCACGAGAATCGATGAAACCGCGCGCTTCCAGGAGCGCGCGGATCTTCGCGGGAGCGTCCCGTCGAAGAACCCGAACCGGCCTTCGGAAGATCGAATCCATGATACCGAAACCACCGTCGGGCAGCGCCGATATTTCCGAGAGCGCGGAAAAATACTCGGCGGAGGCGGAACGTAGATCGAGGAGTAGCCCCACCGCTTCGGGGAGCGCGCTCCGGCGTCCGGCGACGAGCACGTACTCCTCGGGATCGCTGCGCGGATCGTAGACGGCGATCGGCCGTCCCTCCGCGGACAGCCACCAGAGTCGTGCGCCGTCTCGATAGAGCGCGACCGCTCGCCGCTCGGTGAGCCGAATGGCGAGACCGTCGGGCAGACGTTTCGAGAGCGTGACGCGCTCGATCCAGGGATGGACCCCGATCGCGCGCGCGATCGGAGAGAGGTCGAGTCCGATCAGGTTCGCGCGCCGCCACGGCTCGACCGCTCTCAGGATCTCCTCCGTCCGAGCGCGGCGGTTGCCCGAGACCTGGATCCGCTGAAGGGCGAACAGCGAGCTTCCGAAGAACCGGAACAGACCGACGCCGGAGAGCCCGATCGCGAGCGCGAGAAGGACCACCCGGACTCCGCGCCCCTTCTTCCTCCTTCGCGGCACGACCGCGCCGCGGCGCAGGAACGCTTTGTTCCGCGCGCCGACCGCGACGAAGGACGGGCCTTCTCTACTTTCCGGCATCGCCGACCGCCTTCCGGATCCCTTCGCCCGCGAGGTACCCCTCGCCAAATCGCACGACGTCCCCCGCCCCCATCGTCAGAAGGAGGTCACCCGGCTTGAGCAGCCGCTCGAGTCTGTCGGCAACTCGTTTTTTATCAGCGACATAGACCAGGTTTCGGTGTCCGGCCTCGCGGGCCGACCGCACGACGAGCTGCCCGGTCACGCCCGGCAGCGGCTTCTCGCGGGAGGGGTAGACGTCGGTCACGACGGCGACGTCCGCGCCGAGGAGCGCGCGTCCGAATTCGGTCGCGAAGTCGCGGGTGCGCGAGAAGAGGTGCGGTTGGAAGAGAGCGACGAGGCGACGGTCGGGGTAGACCTGCCGGGCCGCCGCGAGGGTCGCCGAGAGCTCGGTCGGGTGGTGCGCATAGTCGTCGACGACGAGGACGCCCGCCCGCTCGCCCTTTCTCTCGAACCGGCGGATGACTCCCGTGAAGCCGGCGAGCGCCTGCGCGATCGTCTCGAAGGGGATGAGGAGCTCGCGGCCGACGGCGATCGCCGCGAGCGCGTTCGCCACGTTGTGTCGGCCGGGGAGCGGCAGCCGCACCTCGCCCAGTCGACCCTGCTCGGAGTCCCACACGTCGAAGCGCGTGCCGGAAGCCTCGAGGCGTATCTCTCGCGCCCGCACATGCGCCTGCGGCGACTCGCCGTAGGTCACGACGCGCTTCTCGACGCGGGAGAGCACGGCGCCCACGCCCGGATCGTCGAGACACGCGACGACCGCCCCGTAGAAGGGGACGCGGTTGGCGAAGAGCACGAACGCGTCGAGGATCTCGGAGAGGTCGCGATAGCAGTCGAGGTGGTCTGCCTCGATGTTCGTGATGACGGCCACGTCGGGTGTGAGCTCGAGGAAGGATCGGTCGTACTCGTCCGCCTCGGCGACGAGAAAGTCCCCACGCCCGAGGCGAGCGTTCGTGCCGAGGATCCGGACCCGCCCGCCGACGACGATCGTCGGGTCGAATCCCGCCTCGGTGAGGACCATACCGGTCAGGGAGGTCGTCGTCGTCTTGCCGTGCGTCCCGGCGATCGCGATTCCCTGCTTCAACCTCATGATCTGCCCGAGCATCTGCGCCCGCCGGATCACGGGAATCCCGCGCTCGCGCGCGGCCGCAACCTCGGGATTCGATTCGTCCACCGCGGACGAGATCACGACGAGGTCGACCTCGGAGAGGTGCGCGGAGTCGTGGCCGAGCGAGATCTTCGCGCCGAGCGCAACGAGGCGGTCGGTGTTCTCGCTCTGTTCCCGGTCGCAGCCACTGATCTGGAGGGGCGTCGAAAGCAGGAGGATCTCGGCGAGGCCGCTCATGCCGACGCCGCCGGCGCCGAGAAAGTGGATCCGGGAAAGCCTGAGGAAGCGCAAAGTCCTGAGCCCTAAGTCCTAAGTCCTGAATCCTGAGCCGGCCGGTAGCCGGCAGCTGGGAGCCGGGAAGTCGAAAGCTCTCAATGCTTTGCCTCTTCCGCTTCGAACAGCAGGTCGGCGAGAAGGCGGGAAGCATCCGGGCGTGCGAAGGTGCGCGCCCTCTCCCCCATCCGGCCGAGCTCGTCCCGCCGTTCGAAGAGCCGGCGGACGGCGCGAGCGAGCTCGTCTCCGGAGAGCGCTGCCTCTCCGATCGCGATCGCGGCCCCCGCGCGCGCGAAGACTTCCGCGTTTCCGGTCTGGTGGCCGTGTGTCGCCGCGCCGAACGGGACGAGGATCGCCGGCCGGCCGGCGGCGGCGAGCTCCGCCAGGGTCTGGGATCCCGCGCGCGAGAGCACGAGGTCCGCCCAGGAGAGCTCCTGGTGGATGCGGGGGAGAAACGGCGTCACCTTCCAGCCCGCCGGGACGGCGCCATATCGGCCGAGGGTCTCGTCGAACTCCTTTTCGCCCGTCTGATGGATCACCTCGACCCGGTCGGCGGCGAGAAGCGGAGCGGCGTCAACCATCGCCCGGTTCAAGACCCGCGATCCCTGGCTGCCGCCGAAGACGAGCAGGCAGCGGGTCGTCGCGAGCGGGTCGATCGGGGGAACCGCGAAGAACTCCGGGCGGACGGGCGTACCGGTCACGACGCCCGGCCGGGAGAGGCGCCGGTTCGCCTCCGCGAGGCCGACGGCGGTGCGGGTCGCGAAGCGATTCAGGAGCCGGTTCGCGATCCCGGGAAACGCGTTCGACTCGTGGATGAGCGTCGGGACGCCGAGCGAGTGCGCGGCAGCGAGTACGGGCACGGTCACGTAACCGCCGACGCCCGCGACGGCGCGCGCGCGGTGACGCACGAGAAGCCGCCGCGCCTGAAAGAATCCGGCGGGAAGCTCCGTCAACGCCCGGACCCTCGCGGCCGGCCGCTTGCCAGCAAACCCCGACGCGCGTACGAGCTCGAGCGCGAAGCCCGCCTCCGGTACGAGCTTCGCTTCGAGGCCGCGGCCCGTCCCGACGAAGAGGACGCCCGCATCGGGCCGCCGGGCGCGGATCTCACGGGCGAGCGCGATGCCCGGAAAGATGTGGCCGCCGGTTCCGCCCGCGGCGATGACGTATGTGCCCTCGTTCGTCTCACGTCTCACGCGCTTCGACTTCATGTTGCGACACGTTCAGAATCAGTCCTGCAGCGATCCAGGAGGCCACGAGGGACGACCCCCCATACGACACGAACGGAAGCGGGATTCCCTTGGTCGGCAAGAGCGCGAGGACGACGCTGACGTTCACGGCGGCCTGCACGACGATCATTGCGGTCGCGCCCGCGGCGAGGAGCGCGCCGAAGGCGTCGGGGGCGCGGCGGGCGGCACGAAAGCCCCGCCAGGCGATCACCCCGAAACAAAGCACGACTCCGACCGCTCCGAGGAAGCCGAGCTCCTCGCCCACGATCGCGAAGATGAAGTCGGTGTGCGGGTACGGCAGGAAGAAGAGCTTCTGCCGGCTCGCGCCGAGGCCGTTTCCGAAGAGACCGCCGGCGCCGACCGCGATCAAGGACTGGAGCGCCTGGAACCCCGCGCCGAGCGGATCCGCTTCCGGGTTCAGGAAGGAGAGGAGCCGCGCGCGCCGGTAGTCCGCTCCGAGCGCCGCCGCCGCGACGAGCGGGATCGCCGCGGCGCCGAGGGCGAGGAAGAGTTTCGCGCGGACGCCGGCGACCCAGAGGAGAACGCCGACGAGCATCAAGTAGCACGCCGCGGTTCCGAGGTCGGGCTCGAGAAGGACCACGGCGGCGGCGAGCAGGGTGAAGAAGAGAGCGGGCTTCACGGCCTTGTGCGGATCGCCGGACTCGAGGGTCTTGCGCGCGATCTGCGAGGCGAGGAGCAACACGAGCGCGACCTTCAGGAGCTCCGACGGCTGGATCATCACCGGCCCGAGCGGGATCCAACGCCGGGCGGAGTTGATTGGCGACTGAAGCAGCGCCGCCACGCAGAGCGCGAAAGCGCCGCCGTAGGCGACGTAGACGACCCGGGGGCGCGAAAAGAACCGGTAGTCGGTCCGCGAGACGACGAACGCGGCGATCCCCCCGACGATGAGGGCGGCGATCTGCTTGACGAGGTAGCGGTACGGGCTGCCGGAGGTCTCGGCGGACGACACCGCGGAGGCGCTATAGATCATGACGAGGCCGAAGAGCGACAGCGCGACGAGCGGCACGAACAAGACTTTGTCGGTAGCCAGTTTGCGAGCCATATGGGGTCTGATCCCCGAGGGGGTCAGATCCCTCCTTTTCCGGGGTCTGATCCCCGAAGGGGGTCAGATCCCTCCCCTGTCGTGAGTCGCCAAACCAAGTCGGAAAAATGCCGTCCCCGCTCTTCGAAGTTCGCGTACTGGTCGAACGAGGCGCAGGCCGGCGAAAGGAGAACAGTGTCGCCCGGACGGGCGAGCCCCGCCGCGCGCGCGACCGCCCGACCGAGCGTCCCGCAGGCCTCGACGGGCACCCGCTGGTCGAGGGCGGCGCCGATCTTCCCGGCCGCCTCGCCGATCGTGAGAACGACGCGTGCTGCGCGCGCCACCGGTCCCGCGAGCCTTTCGAAGTCGCCGTGCTTGTCCCGGCCTCCGAGGATGAGAAGCACGCTCTTCTCGAGCAGACTCTCCAGCGACTTGACGGTCGCGTCCACGTTCGTTCCCTTCGAATCGTTCACCCACCGAACCCCGCCGTGCTCGCGCACGAGCTCGGTGCGGTGCGGGAGGCCGGCGAATCCGGTCAGCCCATCTTCGATGGCGGCCGGCGGCGCCTCGAGGCATTCGGCGGCGGCGAGCGCCGCGAGCGCATTCTCGAGGTTGTGGGCGCCGGGAAGAGCGACGCGTTCCGCTGCGATCACGTCGCGGCGCTTTCCGCGGACCTCGGAGAAGAGATGTCTTTTTTCGTACCACGTCCCGCCCGGCGCCGGTCCCCGGCGGGAGAACGGGACGCGGCGAGCGCGCGAAGTCGCGCGGCATGCGACGGGGTCGTCGGCGTTGACCACCGCGAAGTCTCCTTCGCGCTGGTTCTCGAAGACCCGGCCTTTCGCGGCCGCGTAATCGTCGAAGCTTGCGTAACGGTCGAGGTGGTCCGGCGTCACGTTTGTGAGCACGGCGACGTCCGGCCGGAACCGCTCGACCGCCTCGAGCTGGAACGATGAGACCTCGCAGACGAAGTCGCGCGGCGCATTGCTGTCCAGGAAGCCGGACAGCGGCGCTCCGATGTTGCCCGCGAGCGCCACCGGCCGCTCGCCCCGACCGAGGATCGCAGCTATCCACGCCGTGGTCGTGGACTTCCCGTTTGTTCCGGTGACGGCGACCCACCGGTTTCGACCTTTCGTCTCCTCCTCCGCGATCCGCCAGGCGATCTCGAGCTCCGAAAGGACCGGCACCCCGCGCCCCCGTGCTTCGACCACCAGGGGATGTCCCGTCGGCACTCCCGGCGAAAGGGCGAGCCACCCGGCGCCGTCGAGAGCTGATATGGGGTCTGATCCCCGAAGGGGGTCAGATCCCTCTTCGTCCCCGAAATAAAACCGCGCGCCACGGGCTTCGAGGGCGGCGAGGCCCTCGAATGCGCTCGCCGGCTTATCGTCGGCTACCGCGACTTCCACGCCCCGCTCGAGGAGAGCGCCGGTGAGCGCCCGGCCGCTCCGCGCGAAACCGAGCACGGCGACCTTCGACGGGAGAAGCGCGGGACGGGCCGCTCGAGCGCTCATCGCAGTTTCAGCGTCGAAAGAGCGAGCACCGCGAAGAGGATCGACAGGATCCAGAACCTCACGACGACGCGCGACTCCGGCCAGCCGGCGAGCTCGAAGTGGTGGTGGATCGGAGCCATCCGGAAGACCCGTTTGCCGGTCGTCTTGAACGACGCCACCTTGAGGATCACCGAGAGAGCCTCGAGAACGAATACGCCGCCGACGATGGCGAGCAGCATCTCCTGCTTGGTCATCACCGCAACCGCCGCGAGCGCGCCTCCGAGCGGAAGAGCGCCGACGTCTCCCATGAAGACGTCCGCGGGGTGTGAGTTGTACCAGAGGAAACCGAGCGACGCGCCGACGAGCGCCCCGCAGAAGACCGAGAGCTCCCCCGCCTGCGGGACGTACGCGATCTGGAGATACCTTGCGGCGACTGCGTTCCCGCTCACGTACGCGAGAAGGGCGTACGTTCCCGCGGCGACCCCGAAGGAGCCGATCGCGAGCCCGTCCAGGCCGTCGGTCAGGTTCACCGCGTTCGAGGATCCCACGAGCACGACCGCGACGAACGGGATGTAGAACGCGCCGAGGTCGAGGACGAGCCGCTTGAAGAACGGGAAAGTGAGGATCGTCGAGAACGCCCCGCCGGTCGCCCAGCTCTGGATCGCCCACGCGACGGCGAACGCGACGAGGAATTGCGGCACGAGCTTGCCCCGGCCGGTCAGTCCCAGGCTGCGGCGCTCGGTGAACTTCACGAAGTCGCGCGCGCAACCGCCCCCCCCCCCCCCCCCCCGGCGAAGGCGCCCCCCAC
>JBKJVY010000173.1:0-8226 GCA_046717185.1 Thermoanaerobaculia bacterium | reverse complement strand
GCGCCGGTTCTCCGGCGCGCTCGACGCGCTTCTCGCCCCCCTCCGGCAATCGTCCGGGTCCGGATCGCTCGCTGCTCTGCCGATCCCCGTTTCGTTCACCGGCGGTCCGGCGGCGGGAGGCGGTTGGCTCTTCGACCGCGTCGCGGCCGCGGCGGGCTGGGTCGCCGCGCCCGCCGGTTCTTCCGGCGCCTCCGGCGTCGGCGGCAAGGACGCGGGCGTTCGTCCAGGCTCGCCGATCTCGACGGTGCTTCTGTCGGGCGACATGCTTCTTGCCGCCACCGGCACCGTGACGTGGGTGGACGGCGACTCGGTCCTCGCGTTCGGTCACCCGTTTCTATCCATGGGTCCGATCGATATGCCGATGGCGCGCGCGGACGTGCTGGCCGTTCTGCCTTCGCTCTACCGCTCCTTCAAGTTCTCCGACACCGGCGCGGTGATCGGTTCGGTGACGCAGGACCGATCGACCGGCATCCTCGGGACGTTCGGGACGCGCGCCGCCATGGTCCCGATCACGGTGCGCATCTCCTCCGACGAGGTCCCCGCGCAGACCTACCGGTTCGAGGCGGTCCACAACCCGATGCTGACGCCGGTGCTCGCCGCGATCGCGATCGACAACGTGCTCACGACGCTCGAGAAGAGAGCGGGAGAACGGACGCTCGTCTGGAAGTCCGCGATCAAGACACCCGGGCGGGACGTCCGATGGGACACGGTCTTTTCCGGCCTCCAGGCGCGGGAGGAGGCGGTGACTTCCCTCGCCCTCCTCGCCAACTACCTCATGGCCAACGAATTCCGGGACCTCTCCATTCTCGGCGTGGACGTCGAGATCCAGCACTCCGACCGGTTACAGAGTGGCCGCATCGTCAACGTCGAGGCGGGCAAGGAACGGTTCCGCGCCGGGGAGCGCGTGCCGATTCGCGTCGACGTCGTCGACTTCCGCGGCGGCTCGCGGCGCGTGACGCTCGACCTGGACGTCCCCAAAGACACGCCGCCCGGCCCTCTGACCGTCTTCGTCGGCGACGGCAACGCGGCGACGGCGTACGACCTCACGCTTTATCCCGCCGACCCGCAGTCGCTCGATCAGGTGCTCGACTTCCTGGCGCGCATGCGGCCTCCGAACAGCGTGAACCTGATCGCCTACCGGCGCGCCTCCGGCGCGGTCGTGGCGGGAGAGCCGCTCGCAGCGCTTCCTCCGTCCGTCGCGGCGCTCCTGCGCGACCGGGGTCCGGGCGACGCGACGCCCGACCTCTCCTACCTGCGCCT
This sequence comes from Thermoanaerobaculia bacterium, assembly GCA_046717185.1. GTDB lineage: Bacteria > Acidobacteriota > Thermoanaerobaculia > UBA5066 > Gp7-AA6 > Gp7-AA6. The sequence continues at coordinate 6,966 of JBKJVY010000173.1, read as the reverse complement.
CCAGTCGCGCTCGATCGAACAGCCCGTCCCGATCCGCGGCTCGGTGCAGCTCAACCTGGAAGTTCTGCCGAACAACTGGTGAGGACGGACGCGCGCTTTTTTTGCAGGGGACCTTGCGGTCCCGTGAAACCCCTCCTTAGCAGGGGACCTTGCGGTCCCGTGAAACCCTTCGGCGTCGCGGCGCTTTTCTGCGCGGCGCTCCTCGGTTCGGTCGCCCCCGCGAGCTCGGCGACGGCGAAGATCTGGACGTCCGACTCGACCGCCGACTTTTCCGCCGGCGAGGCCCGGGGCGTCGCCGTGACGGTGAACGGCGAGCTCGTGCTCGCCCGGCCGCTCGCGCGCGTCGAGGGGATTTCGGAAGCGGTGCTCTACGACGCCGTCGTCTCGAAAGACGGAACGGCCTTTCTCGGGACGGGAGAAGCCGGGCGGATTCTCCGGGTCTCTCCAGCGGGAAAGGTGGAGACCTTCGCGACGCTCACCGAAAAACAGGTCACGGCGCTCGCACGCGGGCCCGACGGCGTGCTCTACGCCGGAGCGTCGCCGGGGGGAAAGGTCTACCGCGTCGAGGCGGGGAAGGCCTCACTTTTCTACGACACGAAGGCACAGTACGTGTGGTCTCTCGCGTTTTCCGGCCCGACGCTCTACGTCGCGACCGGGTTGCCCGGCGAGATCCACCGGGTCGAAGCGGGCGGCCAGGGGCAGCGCGCGCATGCGGCGCCCGACCCGCACGTTCGGACGGTTCACGCCGCGGAAGACGGGTCGGTGTGGGCCGGGACGTCGGGGTCCGGCCTCGTGCTGAAGATCGACCGGTCAGGAAACGTGACGACCATGTTCGATTCCGCGAAGATTGAGGTCACCTCGATCGCTTCCGGACCGAAGGGGCGCGTGTGGGCCGCGGTCAGCTCGTCGGAGGGGGCCGGCGGCGGAGAGCCGATCTCGGCGCCGGCGCGCGAGGTGCGGGCCCCGCGTCCGACGACGCCGGGCGAAGAGGGGGAAAATCCCGAGAAGAAGCCCGAAGTGACCGTAACGGTGGGGGCGCCGCGGCTCGCCCCGGCGCGGCCGCCGGGCCGGACCGGCTTCTCCTCGGAGATCATTCTCTTCGAGACGAACGAGCCTCCCCGCGCCGTGTGGACCGGCTCCGACGAGATGGTCTTCGCCCTGGGCGACGCCGACGGCTCTGCGGTCCTCGCAGGGACCGGCCCGAAGGGCCGCCTCTTCCGGGTGTCGAACGACACGTGGGCCCTCGAGAGAACGTTCGACGAGAAGCAGGTTACGATCGTCGCGGGAGACGCGATCGCAACGAACGGCGCGAGCGCGTTTTACCGGCTCCGCCGGGGAGAGCAGAGCGGCGAGTACGTCGCGGCCGTGAAGGATACAGGCCGGACGAGCTCGTTCGGCGCATTCCGCTTCGACGGAGCGGTGCCGGCCGGCTCGAAGCTTGACGTCGCCTTCCGGTCGGGGGAGTCCGCGGCTCCCGACACGACGTGGAGCGCCTGGTCGGCGTTCGCCCCGGCCGGATCGACCGCGAAGGTTTCCGCGCCAGCCGGCCGGTTCCTCCAGTGGAAACTCCGGATGAGCTCTTCCGGGAACCCGTCGCCCGTTGTTCGCCGGGTCGAAACCGCTTATCTCAATCGCAACTCCGGCCCGGTCGTCGAGGCCTTCTTCGCGATGGGACCGAACGAGGTTTTCGCACGGTCGGCGGGGGGCGGGTCGAACGTATTCGAGACCACTGCGCCCGACGAGAAGGGGATCTTCACGAGCCTCGAGGAGGCGAAGGCGGAAGCGCCGCCTCGCAAGCTCCTCCGCAAAGGCTATCGAACCCTCACGTGGAAGACGGCCGACGCGGATGGGGACACGCTCGTCCACGCGCTCGCGTTTCGTCCCGCCACGTCGGACCGCTGGATTCCGCTCGAGTCGGACGTGCGCGAGACCTTCTATTCGTTCGACACGACGTCGCTGCCCGACGGAGAGTACGTTTTCCGGCTGACCGCTGAGGATGGGCAGGCGAACCCGGGAGAGGGCAAGTCCGCTTCCCGCGAGACGAGCCCCGTGTCGATCGACAACACGCCTCCCGCAATCCGGCGGAACGGCGCAGGGAAGGCACCGCTCGGGTTCGAGGTCGCCGACGCCGCCTCTCCGGTGACGGACGTCGAGTACAGCGTGAACGCTCACGAGTGGGTGCGATTGGAGCCGGAGGACGGTCTCTCCGACTCGCGGACGGAAAACTACACGATCACGCTCGCCCCCGCGGACCGGGGGGGCTACCTCCTCGTCCGCGCGACCGACGCCGCGCGCAATGTGGCGGCTGCCTCCTTCGCCGTGCCCTGAAGGAGCTCCGAGCGCCGCCTCCCGCATAATTGCGGACGTGAGGCGGCTTTCACTCGGGATTCTTCTCGTGCTCATGGCCGCCTGCCGCGGGCGGGAGAAGCCGGTCGTGGCCGCCGGGCCGCGCGTTCCGGGTCCGACGCCCACGGTGGCTCCCGACCCCGTTCTCGGATTTCTGGACGAGTCCCGCGAGGGGGTTCCGATCCGGGGGGGTGTGCTTCGACGCCGGCTCGTCGGCGAGCCCTCCACGCTGAACGCGGTTCTGCAGACCGGCCTGCCCGAGCAGCAGGTCCTCCAGTACCTCTCGCGGCCTCTCCTCGACGTCGACGCGCGGCTCGGGCTCGTCCCCGGCATCGCGGAGCGCTGGGAGGTTTCCGCGGACGGCCGCGAGTACCGCTTCTTTCTGGCGGGGAACGCTGTGTGGGAGGACGGGAGCCCGGTCACGTCCGCCGACGCAGTCTTTACGATTCGCAAAGCCGCGGACCCGAAAGTGCCGTCGCCCGTCTTCAAGCCGCTCTTCGCCGATCTCGAAGCGGTCGAGGCCCTCGACACGAAGTCCTTTCGCGCGCGCTTCCGCCGCCCGGACGCCGTGCACGCGTTCGCGTTTACGCTGCCCCTCCTTCCCGAGAAGCGATTCGTCGGAAAAAACTTTCTGAAGTCGCGGGACAACCGGGCTCCTCTGTCGAACGGTCCCTACCGCCTCGTTTCCTGGAAGACCCAGGAGTCGATCGAGCTCGAGCGGAACCCGAGGTGGCCGGGAACCCCGGGGAACTTCGACCGTATCGTCTTTCGTTTCGTGCCGGAGAACGCCGTCGCCTACCGCGCGCTCGTCGAGGGGGAGCTCGACGAGGCGTGGATCGACCAGTCGCTGAAAGACCGGAGCGCGTCGGACCCGCGCTTCGCCTCGTGTTGCCGGGTCGTCGAGTTCTACAACCTCGACTACAACTACATCGCCTTGAACAACCGATCGCCGTTCTTTTCGGACACCCGGGTGCGGCGCGCGATGACGATGCTCCTCGACCGCCCCGCGATCGTGCGCAGTCTGTACCGCGGGTCGGCGCGGATGATCTCCGGGCCGTGGGCCCCCGACTCGCACGCCTACGACGCATCGGTGACCCCGCTGCCGTTCGACCCGCGCGCGGCCGCTCTGCTTCTCGATCAGGCGGGTTGGCGCGACACGGACGGCGACGGGACACGGGACCGCGGGGGACAGGAGCTCGAGTTCGACCTCCTCGTCTCGGCGGGATCGACGGCGGGGCGCCAGATCAACGAGATCTTTGCAGCCGAGCTCGGTCGCGCCGGCGTCCGCGCCCGGATCCGCACCCTGGAGTGGGCCTCGTTCGTCGAGCGCGTCGACGCCGGTGATTACGAAGCCGCCTCGCTCGCGTGGGCGGCTTCCGACGCCAACCCCGACCCGTTTCCCTACTGGCACTCTTCGCAGTTCCCGCCGGCCGGAGTGAACATCGCTTTCTACCGCAACCCCGCCGCCGACAAGCTCATGGAGGAGGCGCAAAGCGAGCTCGATCCCGAGAAGCGGCGCGAGATCCATCACCGGCTCCACCGCGTCTTTCGCGAGGACCCCCCGGTCGTCTTCGTCGTGAACGCATCGCAGAAGTACGCATTCCGCCGGCGCGTGCGGGGAATCGTCACGTCGCCGCTCGGGCTCTACGGTTTCTGGCCGGGGCCTCTCTCCTGGTGGGGGACGCCCGACGAGTCGGTCCTCGCGGAGACGCCGAACTGATCCTTTACCTCGTGCGGCGGATGCTCCTCGCGATCCCGACGCTCTTCGGGATCGTCGTCCTCGTGTTCCTCCTGCTTCACCTCGCGCCGGGCAGCCCCGCGTCCGCCGGCTCCGCGGATTCGGGCCGTCGGGTCTCGGCCGCCGCGCGTGAGGAGATGCGCCGACTGTACGGCCTCGACCGTCCACTGCCGGAGCGCTTCGGCCGATGGATCGGGCGGGTCGTCCGGTTCGACCTGGGGGAGTCGTTCGTCGACCGACGGCCGGTCTCGGAAAGGATCCGCGAAGCGCTTCCCGCAACGCTCGTGCTGAACGGCCTCGCGCTCCTCTTGACGCTCGCGATCGCCATCCCCCTCGGGGTCGTGGCGGGCGGGCGCCCGGAGGGACCATTCGATCGGGTTTCCGCGGTGGCGCTCTTCGCGCTTTACTCGATGCCCGTCTTCTGGGCGGCGCTCCTGCTTCAGAGCCTGCTTTCGGTCGAGCTCGGCTGGCTCCCGCTCTACGGGGTGTCGTCCGACGACGCTCCCGGCGGGATCGCGGGGCTCGGCGACCGTCTCGCGCACCTCGCGCTTCCGGTGACGTGCCTGACCTACGGCTCGCTCGCGTTCCTTGCGCGCATCGTTCGCGCGGGAGTCGTGGACGCGCGCTCTCAGGTCTACTTCACCGCGGCGCTCGCCCGGGGCGTCTCCCGCCGCGCCGCGCTCTGGCGTCACGCCTTCCGCAACGCGCTCCTTCCGGTGATCACTCTCCTCGGCCTCCTCCTGCCGGGGCTGCTCTCGGGCAGCGTGATCGTCGAGCGCATCTTCGCGTGGCCCGGCCTCGGCCGCCTCTACTTCGACGCGATCCTCTCGCGCGACTATCCGGTCGTGCTCGGGCTTTCGCTCCTCGGCGCGGTGGCGACCCTCGCGGCGACTCTTGTCGCCGACGTGGCGTACGCCTTCGCGGATCCGCGCGTCCGGGAGAGCGCATGATCCGGAGACTGCCGGGAACCGCGCGGGTCGCGCTCTTCTTCGTCGTTTTTCTGTGGCTCGTCGCGGCGGCCTCGCCGGCTTTCGCGTCCCGTGCGGCGGAGATCCGACTCGAGGAGCGCCTCCTGCCGCCGTCGCTCGCGCACCCCTTCGGCACGGACGACCTCGGGCGCGATCTCGCCGCCCGCGTGATCGCGGCGACCCCCATCTCGCTCACGATCGGCCTCGTCGCGGCGGCCGTGTCGGTCGTCGTGGGCTTCGGGATCGGCGCGGCGGGCGGATACCTCGGCGGCGTCGCGGACCTGGTGCTCTCGCGGCTCACGGAGGTCGTGCTCTGCTTCCCCGTCCTCTTCCTGCTCCTCGCGCTCGCCGCGTTTCTGCCCCCCTCTCCCACGACCGTCGTGCTGGCCATCGGATTGACGACCTGGCCGTCCGACGCCCGCTACGCGCGCGCGGAGATCCTGAAGGCGAAGAACCTCGACTACGCCCGGGCGGCCAAGGCTGCGGGAGCCCGTCCCGCGCGCGTCGTCTTGCGGCACCTCCTTCCGAACGCGCTGCCGCCGCTCCTTGTCTCGGCGGCGTTCGGGGTCTCGTGGGCGATCCTCGCGGAAGCCGCGCTTTCCTTCCTCGGCGTGGGGCTGCCGGCCCCGGCCACGTCGTGGGGAGGGATCCTGTCCGCGGCTCCGTCTTACATCGAGGAGGCGTGGTGGCTCGCGCTCTTCCCGGGCCTCGCGCTCTTCGCTACCGTGTCTGCCTATAATCTTCTCGCCGAGGGTCTCCGGCAGGCGACGACCGAAGCAGGGGGAAAGTGATGGCGGAGCGCGTGGCCCTCTACCCCGGCTCCTTCGATCCGCTCACCAACGGACACCTGGACGTTCTGTTCCGAGCGCACCGCCTCGCCGATCGGGTGGTCGTCGCGATCCTCGAAAACGACTCGAAGAAGCCGCTCTTCTCCGTCGAGGAGCGCATCGAGATGATCCGGGAGATCGTGGGCGACGACCCGGTCGTCTCCGTGCGATCGTTTTCCGGACTGCTCGTGGACTTCGCGGGGGAGATCGGCGCGACGCTTCTCGTGCGGGGGCTCCGGGCGATCTCCGACTACGAGTACGAGCTCCAGATGGCGCTCATGAACCGGCGCCTCGCGCCGTCGATCGAGACCGTGTTCTTGATGGCCAAGGAAGAGTACTCGTACGTGTCGAGTCGGTTGGTGAAAGAGGTCGCGCGGTTGGGAGCGGACGTCTCCGGCCTCGTGCCCGAGCCAGTCCGGCTCCGGCTGGAAGCGCGGCTGCCCCGGTCGTGACGCCAGAGGGTCGGGCGGTCGAGACCGAGCTTCGCGTTCGATACTCGGAGACCGACCGGATGGGGATCGTGTACCACGGGGCGTACGTCACGTGGTTCGAGGTGGGCCGCACGGAGTACTGCCGCGCAGCCGGCTTTCCCTACCGGCGCATGGAAGACGCGGGGTTGCTCATCCTCGTGACGCGCGTCGAGTGCGTCTACCGGAGTCCGGCGAGGTACGACGACTCCGTGCGCGTGCGCGCGCGCCTGACGGAGCTCTCCGGCCGCGGCGTCGCTTTTGCCTACGAGGTCGTGGATCAGGACGGACGGCCCCTCGCTGAGGGCTCGTCGCGGCACGTCTTCGCGGACGCCGCCGGAAAGCCGACCCGCGCGCCGTCAGCGGTCGTCGAAGCGCTGGCGCGGTTTCGGGAGAACTGAACTGCTGCCGCTACAGTCTCTCGACAGCGTCGTGTGAGCCCGGAAGCCGAGGCTTCCTCCGGCGGCCCGGACGCGCGCCCGGAACTCGTTCGCGACCCACTTGATCGATGACGGTTATCATGTCCGCTTGATCCAGGAGACCTGCGTGACAAGGACGTAAAAACCACGATGATCTACACGCACGTCCTCAATCGCGCGGGCATTCGCGACGTCCGAAGC
>JBKJVY010000172.1:0-8620 GCA_046717185.1 Thermoanaerobaculia bacterium | reverse complement strand
CGTCTACCGGATGGAGATCGCCCTGGCCGACGCGGCATTCGGGATCGAGGCGCCGATCGTCGTGTCGCGGCTTGAGCGCTGCGGTACGTGCGACGGCTCGGGCGCCGAAGCCGGTTCCCGCCCCGTGACGTGCTCCGCTTGCCGGGGCCGCGGTCGTCAGCGAATCTCCCAGGGCTTTCTCATGATCACCCGCCCGTGTCCGACCTGCAGCGGGGAGGGAAAGGTCATCGAAAAGCCGTGCGCCGAGTGCCGCGGGGACGGCCGCCGGCGCGGCCAGCGCAAGCTCGAGATTCGCATCCCCGCAGGGGTCGAGACCGGTTCGCGCCTCCGCCTTTCGGGCGAGGGGGACGCGGGACCCGCGGGAGGGCCCTCCGGAGACCTCTACGTCGTTCTGACGGTCCTTCCGCACGAAGCGTTCGAGCGGGAGGGAGACGATCTCGTCGTCCGCATGGATCTTCCGTTCCCCACGCTCACGCTCGGCGGCGAGGTTTCCGTTCCGACGATCGACGGCGATCCGGAAACAGTCGGGATTCCCGCCGGCACTCAGGCGGGCAGCGAGCTGAAGCTGAAGGGGCGCGGGGTCACCCGTCTCGGCCGCGCCGGGCGAGGCGACCTCCTCCTGCGCGTCGGGGTAGCGGTTCCGCGGAAGCCCTCGGCTAAGGAGAAAGACCTCCTGCGCCAGTATGCCGAGCTCACGGGCGCGCCGATCGAGAAGAGCGTTCTCGACAAGGCGAAGAAGATGTTCCGGTAGACGGTTCTCGAGTGAGAGCCCGGCCTCCTTGTCTCCTCTCAAATACTCCCGCCTGACCGTCCGGCGCAAAGCGCAGGACGAGACCGTGCTCGGTCTCCTCGCGCTCTTCGATCCCCTCGGCTTTGAGGAGACAGGTCCGGACCTCGTCGCTTTCTACCGCGAAGCGGACGCTGCGCGCGCCGCCGGGGAAGCGCTCGACGGCGCGCGAGTCAAGTGCGAGCTCGTCACCGACCTCGCGGAACGGGACCCTTTCGAGGCGTACCGTGCCGCGAGCCGGCCGTTTCCGCTCGGGAGCCGATTCTGGGTCGACCCCGGTCCGGCCTCGGAGGCGCCGCCGCCGGCCGGACGGATCGCGCTCCGAGTGCCCGCGTCCCGCGCCTTCGGGACGGGCGCCCACGAGTCCACGAAGCTCGCGATCCTCGCGCTCGAGGAGGAACCGCTCGAAGGACGGGTGCTCCTCGACGTCGGAACCGGATCGGGAATCCTCGCGCTCGCAGCAGTGGCTCTCGGCGCGCGGAGCGCGGTCGGGGTGGACTCCGATGCCCAGGCGGTGTTCGTCGCGCGCGAGAATCTGCTCCTCCACCCCTTCGGGTTGCGCGTCGCACTCGCGGCCGCCGCGCCGGCGGCGCTATCCGGAGCCTTTTCGCCCGTCGTCGCCAACCTGCTGCCGGAGGAGCTCCTCCCGATGCGCGCGAGCGTCTTCGCCCGGGTCGCCCCGCGCGGGCGTCTCATCGTTTCCGGCATCCCCTCGGAACGGGAAGGCGACGTTCTTTCGAGGCTTCGCGCCCCGCGCTGGTCGCTTGCCGGCTGCCGGCGAGAGAATGGCTGGACGTGCGTAACGCTCGAGCACGGCTGATCGTCCCCCGGCTGCCGGAGCCGGGGGCGACGCTCACGGTGAGCGGAAGCGAAGCGTCGCACGCCCGTGCGCGCCGTCTCCTGGCGGGCGATTCCGTCGTGCTCCTCGACGGGAGCGGCCGGGAGGCGCTCGCCGACGTCATCGCCGTGGCGCGCGGGGAGGCTACGCTGCGCGTCTCCGAGATCGTGCACCGGGAGTCGGGCAGCCGCCCGACGTCGCTTTTCCTTGCCGGCTTGAAGCCGGAGCGGCTCTCCTGGGCCGTCGAAAAGGCGACGGAGCTCGGCGCCGCGGACGTCACGATCGTCCGGTCGGAGAGGACGCAGTCATTCCGCGCCGCGCCGACTCTCCAGCCCCGCCTGGAGCGCGTCGCCCGCGAGTCGGCGAAGCAGTGCGGACGCACAGACTGGCCGTTGGTCTCCGGTCCCCTTCCTCTCGATCACGTCCTCAAAGACGAGCGTTTTGCGCACCGTTTCTTCCTCGACTTCGACGGTGCGCCGTTTCCGCGCCGGCTTTCCGCCGCTCCGGCGGCGCTCCTCGTCGGCCCCGAGGGCGGATGGACCGCAATCGAGAGGATCGCTGCGCGCGGCCGCGGGTGGACGATCGTGACGCTCCCCGCCGGAAGACTTCGCGCGGAGACCGCGGTCGTCGCGGCGCTCACGCTCGTCAACGCCGCAAGGGAGCGTTGACGTTGCTCTTCGCGACGAACCTTGACGCCGCTCGCCGCGGCGAGCCTTGACGCCGCTCTTAGCGGCGATGGATACTCGCCCAACGCCGGTAAACCCTCCTCGCACCGGAGGCCTGCCATGTCTTACGAAGAGGTCCAGAAGGTCTGGATGAACGGGCGGCTCGTGGACTTCGCCGACGCGAAGATCCATGCCTTCTCGCACGTCTTCCACTACGGCTCCGCGATGTTCGAGGGCATGCGCGTCTACAAGACGCGCAGCGGCTCGGCCGCCTTCCGGCTCGACGCGCACATCGACCGCCTCTTCCACTCGTGCAAGGTCTACCGGATGGAGGTCCCCTACACTCCCGCGGAGTTTCGCGAGGCGATCTTCGACACGATCCGCGCGAACCGATTCGAGGCCTGTTACATCCGGCCCGTTGTGTACCGCGGCCTCGGAGCGCTCGGAGTTAACCCCTTCAAGAGCCCGGTGGACGTCCTGATCGCCGTCTGGAAGTGGGGCCAGTACCTCGGAGACGACGCGGTCCAGAACGGCGTCGACGTCTGCGTCTCGTCCTGGAACCGGATGGCGCCGAACACGTTTCCCGCCATGGCGAAGGCGACCGGAAACTACCTGAACTCGATGCTCATCAAGATGGAGGCGCTCGTCAACGGCTACACCGAGGGGATCGCCCTCGACAACGCGGGGCGGATTTCGGAGGGGAGCGGGGAGAATCTCTTCCTCGTCTACCAGGGCCGCCTTTTGACGCCGCCGCTCGCGGGCACAATCCTTCCAGGCATTACGCGCGAGACGGTCATCACGCTTGCGCGGGACGCGGGATACACGGTGGTCGAGCAGCAAGTCGCGCGCGAGATGCTCTATATCGCCGACGAAGTCTTCTTCACCGGCACCGCGGCCGAGATCACGCCCGTCCGGTCGGTCGACCGCATCCCGGTGGGCGCCGGAGCCCGCGGTCCCGTCACCGAGCGGCTACAGAAGGAGTTCTTCTCGCTCCTGGAGGGCGAGTCGGAGGACCGCTACGGGTGGCTCACCCCGATCCCCGTCGAGGATGCCGTTTCGCGGTAGCCGGGAGCGGGGAGCCGGGGACGGAGGTCGAGAAGATGTCATTCTGAGGAGCGAAGCGACGAAGAATCCCCTGAAAGCAAAGGATCCTTCGCGGAGCCTGTCCTGAGCGGAACCCCGCAATCAAAAGAGACACAGATCCCTCGCTTCGCTCGGGATGACAAGAAAGTGCGAAGGGCTCAGGATGACACTCAGAGGAAAGTCACGGCCTCCGCGCTTCCAATTTCTCGCCTTCCGGCGTACCCTAGACCGTCGAGGTTAAATCCATGCTGATCAACGACCTGCTAAAAATCGCGGTCGACCGCAATGCGTCCGACCTTCACCTGAAAGTCGGCGTGCACCCGGTCATCCGGGTGGACGGAGCGCTCATTCCTCTGGCGGAGCTTCGGCCCCTCATGCAGGAAGAGGCCGTCGCGATGGCTTTCTCGATCATGTCCGCACGCCAGAAGGAGAAGTTCAAGAACAACTTCGAGATCGACATCGCGTACTCGGTCCCGAGCCTGGGACGGTTCCGCTGCAACATCTTCCAGCAGCGCGGCACGGTCGGCCTCGTGCTCCGCGTCATCCCGCAGACGATCCGCACGATCCGCGAGCTCGTCCTGCCGCCGGTTATCGAAAAGATCTGTCAGGAGCAGCGCGGCCTCGTGCTCTGCACGGGGACGACCGGGTCGGGGAAATCCACGACCCTTGCCGCGATGATCGATCTCATCAACGAGACGCGCAACGAGCACATCATGACGATCGAGGACCCGATCGAGTTCCTCCACCGGGACAAGCGCTCGATCATCAACCAGCGCGAAGTCGACGTGGACACGAAGGGCTTCTCGGTCGCGCTTCGGAGCGCGCTGCGCCAGGACCCCGACGTCATTCTCGTCGGCGAAATGCGCGACTACGAAACGATCGAGACGGCGCTGGTGGCGGCCGAGACGGGCCACCTCGTGCTCTCGACGCTCCACACGCTCGACGCGACGGAGACGGTCAACCGCATCATCTCGGTCGTGCCGCCCCACCAGCAGAAGCAGATCCGCCTCCAGCTCGGATCGGTGATCCGGTCGATCATCTCGATGCGTCTGATGCCGAGGGCGGACGGGCTCGGTCGCGTCCCCGCGGTCGAGGTGCTCGTCCGCACCGGCCTCGTCCGCGAGTGCATCGAGAACAAGGAGAAGACGAGCCTTCTGCGGGACGCGATCCAGGCCGGCACGTCGCAATACGGGATGCAGACCTTCGACCAGTCGCTCTACGGGCTCTACCGCTCGGGCCTCATCACTCTCGAGGAAGCGTTAAAGCGTGCGTCGAACCCGAACGAGTTCAAGCTCAAGATCCAGGGGATCCAGTCGACCTCCGACGTCGCCCAGGAGGCGATGGACTCGGTCCTCGAAGGCCCGACCGACTTCCGCCCGGCCGAGGAGGAGTCGCCCTTCGACTTCTCCAACCAGGTCATGCCAGGGCGGTAGAAGATCGGACGGAGAGTCCCGCCCGATCGTTCCTCTCCCGCCGACGCGCGCGAGCGCGCCCTCGCGTTGCTTGCCATCCGGCCGCGGGGACGCGAAGAGCTTCGGCGCGAGCTCGAAGGGCGCGGTTTCGAGGCGGAATCCGTCGTCTCGGCGCTCGACCGACTCGAGAGGGAAGGCTTTCTGGACGACCTCGGCGCGGCGCGCTCGGCCGTGCGCCAGCGCGGGGAGCGTTACGGAACCCGCCGGCTCGCGAGCGAGCTCGCGGCCCGCGGGTTCTCGCGGGAGACCGTGGACGAGGCGCTCGCCGCACGCGCTCCCGAGCTGGAAGAAAAGGCGCTCGCCCGTGCGTTGGAGAGGGTCTGGAAATCTCACGCAAGAAAGCCGGCGCTGGCGCGCCGACGAGCGGCCCTCGACGCGCTCCTGCGGCGGGGATTCTCGGCGGAGAAGATTTCTGCGATGATCGAACGTCTGAGACGAGATGAAGTCGAAAGAGGTCCGCGAGCGCTTTCTTAGCTTCTTCGAGGAGCGGGGGCACCGTCGCATCCCATCCTCCTCGCTCATCCCGGCGCAGGACCCGACTCTTCTGTTCACGAATGCGGGGATGGTGCAGTTCAAGGACGTCTTCACCGGCCGGGAATCGCGCGAGTATTCGCGCGCAACGAGCTCCCAGAAGTGTGTGCGGGCGGGCGGGAAGCACAACGACCTCGACAACGTCGGTTACACCGGCCGCCACCACACGTTCTTCGAGATGCTCGGGAACTTCTCCTTCGGCGACTACTTCAAAGAGGACGCGATCCGGTTCGCGTGGGAGCTCCTGACCGATCGCGGGAAGGGTTACGGCCTCGACCCGGAGCGGCTCTGGGCGACGGTCTTTCTCTCCGACGACGACGCGGCGAAGATCTGGGAGCGCTATCTCCCGGCGACGAGGATCCTGCGCTTCGGCGAGGTCGAGAACTTCTGGGCGATGGGAGAGACGGGGCCGTGCGGTCCGTGCTCGGAGATCCATTACTTCCGGGGGAGCGATCCTTCACAAAACACGCCTGCGCTCGTCAACGGGCCGGGGGACGAAACTATCGAGATCTGGAACCTCGTGTTCATGCAGTTCGAGCGCGACGCCTCCGGGAAGCTCGCGCCGCTGCCGCGGCCGTCGGTGGACACCGGCGCGGGACTCGAGCGCCTCGCGGCGGTCCTCCAGGGCGTCGGAAACAACTTCGATACCGACCTCTTCGCGCCTGTTCTCGCGGAGCTCGGCCGCCTCGTTGCTTCCGTGGACGGACCGGTTTACCGCGGCGGCCTCGCGCTCGAGGACGCGCCCTATCGAGTCATCGCCGACCACGCCCGCGCGGCGACGATGCTGATCGCCGACGGCGTCCTTCCTTCGAACGAGGGGCGCGGATACGTCCTCCGACGGATCCTCCGCCGCGCGCTCCGCTACGGACGGCGCCTCGGTCTCGAGGAACCGTTTCTCCATCGCCTCGCCGCGCCCGTCGTCGACGTTTTCCGCGGCATCCACTTTGATCCGAAGGAGGCGGACACCCTCGCCCGGACGGTCTCGGACGTTCTGCGTCCCGAGGAGGAGAGGTTCGCGCGCACGCTCTCGGAGGGGGTCGACCGCGTCGGGGAGGCGGCAAGCCGGGCCCGCCGGGCGGGAGAGCCGCTTCTCCCGGGCGAGACGGTCTTCCGGCTCTACGACACTTACGGGATTCCGTTCGATCTGATCGAAGAGATCGCGGCCGACGAAGGCGTGGCGCTCGACCGTGAGGGCTACGAGCGGCTCCTCGAGGAGCAGCGCCAGACCTCCCGCGCCGCGGCGAAGTTCGAGGTGGCGGACGCGTCGGTCTACGACCGGCTCGACCTGCCCTCAAATCACTCGGAGTTCCGCGGCTACCCGGAGCACGACTTCGTGTCTCTCGACGGAGCGCGCGTCGTCGGCCTCGTGAAGGACGGTTCCCCCGCGCCGCGGCTCGAGGCCGGGGAGACCGGAGAAGCGGTCGCGGACCGGACGGTCTTTTACCCGGAGGGGGGCGGACAGGTCGCCGACACCGGGACGTGGACGTGGCCGGGCGGCGAAGCGGAAGTGCTCCACGTCTGGAAGCCGGTCTCCGAGACGATCGCGCACCGAGTCCGCGTCACGCGCGGCCGGCTCGAGCGCGGGACCGTCCTCGACATGCGCGTCCCCGAGTGGGTCCGGCGGCGCACGCAGGCGAACCACACCGGGACGCACCTCCTCCACGCGGCACTGCGCGAGGTGCTCGGTCCGGGGACCCGGCAGATGGGCTCGCTCGTCGCGCCCGACCGGCTCCGGTTCGACTACTCCGCGCCCGCCCCGCCTTCGGCGGCCGAGATCGCCGAGGTGGAACGGCGCGTCAACGAGTCGATCCTCCGCGACACGCCGGTGTCGAAGGAGGTCATGGCGATGGACGATGCCCGCTCCCGCGGCGCGATCATGTTCTTCGGGGAGAAGTACGGCGAGCGGGTCCGGGTTGTCGAGGTGCCCGGCTTCTCGATCGAGCTCTGCGGCGGATGCCACGTGCCGCGTACCGGCGAGATCGGCGCCTTCAAGATCGTGTCGGACAAGTCGCTCGCGGCCGGAGTGCGGCGGCTCGAGGCCGTGACGTCGCTCGGCGCGGTCGACCTCTTGCGCGCAGACGAGGAAACGCTGAACCGGCTCGCGGCGGCGGCCCAGACGCCGCGCGAGAGCCTTCTCGAGCGGTGGGAGGAGCGCGAGGAACGTCTGAAGGGTCTCGAGCGGGAGCTCGCGTCGCTCAAGATGAAGCTCGCCTCCGGTGCGGGCGGCGGGCACGAGGCCTCTGAAGAGGTCGAGGGGGTATCCGTCGTGACCCGGCTCGTCGAAGGTCTCTCCGTCCCGGAGCTGCGGAACCTCTCCGACACCCTGAGGTCGCGCCTTCCGGGCGGCGGCGTCGTGATCGTGGGGACGTCGGCCGCGGGCAAGACTTCGGTTGTGATCGCGGTCACACCGGAGCTCCAGGATCGCGTTCCCGCGTCTCGCATCGCGGGCCTCGTCGGGAAGGCTCTTGGCGGATCGGGTGGCGGCAAGGCCGACCTCGCCCAGGCGGGCGGAAAGAGGGAAGAGCTTCTCCGCGAAGGCCTTCGGGCGGGCAAAGAGGCGGTCCAGGAGATCCTCGCCGGCTCCCGCGCCGCCGCTCTCGAAGCATGATCGCGGCGAGGGGCGATCCGGCCGGGAAAACCCCCGGAACTGGAATATAATGAG
The DNA here is from genome assembly GCA_046717185.1 of Thermoanaerobaculia bacterium. Lineage (GTDB taxonomy): Bacteria > Acidobacteriota > Thermoanaerobaculia > UBA5066 > Gp7-AA6 > Gp7-AA6. The sequence continues at coordinate 582 of JBKJVY010000172.1, read as the reverse complement.
CCAAAGCCGGTTACTGAAACTACCTTAGACTCAACGAATGCGCTCGAAGACTCTCGTCGTCCTGTCGGTACTCTTCGCCCTCGCCGTGCCCGGCACCGCGAAGGTGCGAATCCTCGTCAAGGACGGCAGGAAGGTCGTCTACAACGACGGAGTCGGTGAGAAACGGGCGCCGTCCGCGAAGCGGTCCACCGGGGACGGATGGCTCGCCGCCCGGCTCTCGAAGCCTTCCGAGTACGACCACCTGATCAACCAGGCCGCGAGCAACCACTCGGTCGATCCCCGCCTCGTGAAAGCGGTGGCGCTCGTGGAGTCCGGTTTCAACCCGTCGGCCGTCTCCCCGAAGGGAGCGCGCGGGCTCATGCAGCTCATGCCGGCGACGGCGAGCCGCAACGGGGTGAATAACGTTCACGACCCCGCACAGAACATCGCCGGGGGAACGCGATACCTGTCGCACCTCTTGAACCTGTTCGACGGAAACCTCGAAAAGTCGCTTGCGGCATACAACGCGGGGGAGGGGGCAGTCGCCCGGTACGGTGGCATCCCGCCGTACGTCGAGACGCGCGACTACGTCCGTCGGGCACT
>JBKJVY010000171.1:0-4950 GCA_046717185.1 Thermoanaerobaculia bacterium | reverse complement strand
CGCTGCCGCGGCAGCCTTCGGCCGACACGGACGGCGGGGCGGAGCTCGCCCGATCGCTCGCGGAGCCGTTGCCCGAGAGCGGGCGTTCGTACGAAGAGCTTCTCGACCTCGTGTTCGACCGGGTGATCCGCAAGGGCTTCGGCACCGCCGGGCCCGGATACCTCGCGTACATCCCGGGTGGCGGCATTGTCCACTCCGCCGTGGCCGACTTCGTCGCCGACGCGGTCAACCGCTACGTCGGCGTCTTCGAGGCGGCTCCCGGTCTCGCGCAGCTCGAGGCGAACGTCGTGCGCTGGTTCTGCGACATCGTCGGGTATCCCGCGACGGCGCGCGGGTTCTTGACGACCGGCGGCTCGCTCGCGACCTTCTCGGCGCTCGTCACGGCGCGTCGCGAACGACTTCCCGAAGATTTCCTGACCGGAGTCCTCTACGCCTCGGACCAGGCCCACCACTCGGTCGAGAAGGCGGCGATGCTCGCCGGCTTTCCCGCGGGGAGCGTCCGGATCGTTTCGTCCGACGACACCTTCCGCATGCGGCTCGACGCGCTGGCGCAAGTGGTCGCGGAGGACCGCACCGCCGGGCTCCGGCCGTTCCTCGTCGTCGGCAACGCGGGCACGACGAACACCGGCGCGGTGGACGACCTCGAAGGTCTCGCCGTGCTCTGCGAGCGGGAGCGCCTCTGGCTCCACGTCGACGCCGCGTACGGCGGCTTCTTCCTTCTCACGGCGGAGGGACAGCGTTGCCTCGCCGGCATCGAGCGCGCGGACTCCATCGTCCTCGACCCGCACAAGGGACTCTTTCTCCCGTACGGTACCGGATCGCTGCTCGTGAAAGACGGCGACGCGCTGCGGCGCGCGCACGCCCTCTCCGCCGACTACATGCCGCCGATGCAGAACGACCCGGACCTGATCGACTTCAACCTCCTGTCGCCGGAGCTCTCGCGCGACTGGAGGGGACTGCGCGTGTGGCTTCCGATCGCCATGCACGGGATCGGTCCCTTCCGCAGGAACCTGGAGGAGAAGCTCGAATTGACGCGTTGGGCGACCGAGGAGCTGCGCACGATCCCGGGCATCGAGATCGTCGCCGAGCCGCAACTCTCGATCGTGGCGTTCCGCCTAGCGGGGCGCGGCTTCGGGGCCGACGAGGAGAACGAGCGGAACCGCGCGTTCCTGTCGGCGATCAACGCGCGGCGGCGCGTCTACCTGACCGGAACGATGCTCGGCGCGCGCTTCGCGCTTCGCATCTGCGTCCTCTCCTTCCGCACGCACCTCGACCGAATGCGCGAGTGTCTGGAGGACGTCCGCGCCGCGGCCGCACAGGTCACGAGTCGCTCGTCCTAGAGGCCTCAGGAAGAAGTTGGCCGCAACGGCGAAGGCCAATCCAAGGGGCCCAGCACCGGCCACGACAGCGTCGGGACGACCGCAACCGGACCGGACTAGCCGTCTGAGTCGCCGAATGCATAGGACCGCGGGCTGAGGACTTCTTCTAGAATCCCTCCACGGATGACAGTGAGAAGAATTGCCGTCATCGGCGCGGGAAACATGGGGAGCGCGCTTCTCCGAGGAATCCTCGCCTCCGCATGGGGCGACCGGAAGAGGGTCGTGGCCTCACACCCGAACCGGCGGAAGGCCTCCCTGCTCGCCCGCGAGCTCGGCATCCGGGTCAGGGCGAGCAACCGGGACGCGGCCCGCGAGGCGGACGTCATCATCCTCGCCGTCAAGCCGCAGATCCTCGAGTCCGTGCTCGCGGAGATTCGAGACACCGTGCTCGAGTCCCGGCTGATCATCTCGATTGTGGCCGGCTTCCCGACTCACCGGATCGAGTCGGCCCTGCAGGGGGACGTCCCGGTCGTCCGCGTCATGCCGAACGTCGCCGCGGTCGTCCGGCTGAGCGCGACCGTCCTCTGCTCCGGCCGTCACGTGAAGCCGGCGCACGTGTCGGAGGCGCGCCGGATCTTCGAATCGATCGGAATCGTCGTCGAGCTTCCCGAGTATCAGCTCGACGCCGTCACCGGTCTCTCCGGCTCCGGCCCGATGTACATCTTCCAGATCATCGAAGGCTTGAGCGACGCGGGAGTGCGCGTCGGACTCTCCCGGGACGTGAGCTCGACCCTCACGATCCAGACGGTCCTCGGGGCCGCCCGGATGGCGGAGCAGTCGAAGATGCATCCGGCGATTCTGAAGGACCTCGTCACCTCTCCGGGCGGAACCGCGATTGCCGCGCTGCACAGCCTGGAGCGCAACCGGCTCCGCGCGATCCTGATGGATGCCGTGGAAGTTGCTACCGCCCGATCGAGGGAGCTCGGACAGGCCGTCGCAGGCAAGGCCTAGGGGGCTCGGGGGACCGCAACGTCCCCCCCCCGCCAAGATTCTCGGACACGGTCCTGGGGCAGCCCTCGCGCCCGCGCGGCAAGCCTTCCTTCCCCGTTTCCTCCCGGTGAGAGCCCGAGATGCTCCCGGCCCCTACCTCTGCGAGGCGGGGATGAAGATCCCGTGGAAGTCGCCCAACTCCTGATTGCCGAGCTTGACGACCTTCAGAACCTTCTTCTCCGCGACGTCGATGATCGAGACTCCGGGCGTTTCCCCCACGAGCGTGTGAGGCATCGTCGGCGCCGGCTTTGGACCTCTCAACGTGACGAACGCGCGACGGTGATCGGGCGAGATCGAGATCAGGTCCGGCGCCTTGCCGACGGACGCGATCACGTCGAACGGGTGGCCCGCCTCGCGGATCTTCGAGAGCGGGTGGATCGTTATGTTGCCGCTGACGCGGTGGACCACCCAGAGCGTCCGGCGGCTCGGATCGACGACGACGCCGTGAGCGTCCTGCCCGGTCGCGGAAAGGTCGTGTGACGCGACGAGGCGCGGCTCGCCGGCCACGTCGAAGACGTAGAGATACGAGTGGGTCATGTCCCCCGCCGTGACGTACATCTCGTCTCCCGACGGTGAGGGCGCGAACCCGCATCCGTGCATGCCGATCTCATTGTTTCCCCAGCTCTTCGCGACCTGGAACCGGTCGAGGTCCACCGACGCCAGGCCCCCGTGGAAGAGTGTGACCAGCATGTGCCGGCCATCCTTCGTGAAGCCGGCGCAGACCGGACGCCGGCTCGGATAGAGATTCGTGTCCGCCAGCGCCGGATCGGTCTTCAGATCCAGGTGCCGCGCGATCTCCCAGCGCGGGCCCGACGAGCGAACGATCTCCGTCAGAGTCTCGCCGAGGTCGGGCTTGCCCTCCTTGGCTTCCTGCACCCCGATGTTGGACACGTAGATCCGGTCGGGGCGCGCCGGGTTCGGCTGGGCGGCGTGCGGCAGCTTGCCGACTCCCGTGATCACTGCCTTGACCTGACCGTCGCTCTTGCCGAGCACCGTGATCGAGTTGGAGACGCTGTTTGCGCTGTAGACGTAGTCGTCCCCCGGAACTCCCCAGAGCATGTGGGGCCGCTTCACGTCGCCGAGCGCCGCGCCGTCGAGAGTGCGGAGCACGGTGCCGTCGGAGTCGAGGAAGTACAGGACGTTCTCGTTCTGGTCGGCGGCCCAGACTTCGTATTTGGTTGCCGCCGGCGGCGCGGTCGCGCACCGCGACAGCACGAGGACGACGGGAAGGGCGACGACGAATGCAAGGCGGGCGTGAAGCGAGAGTCTCGGTGCGCGCATATCAACCTCCCTCTGGCAAGGAACCGGAACCGGCTTGGACGCGGATTATAGTTCCGGGCCCGGCAGTCGGAACAGGAGGTTCCGGGGCGTCATCTCCGACGGCCGCCGGACCCGAATATCATCCGCAGAACTTTCCGGGGAGGAATTCGATGGCCGCGAACACCAACGAGATCCACCACCCCGACGGGCGGGTCGAGCTCGCCGATACGTCGCGGATCGACGCGAGCCCTCTCTCCAACCTCGACCTCGCCCCCGTCCCGATCGGGCGGCGCAACTGGACGACCTACAACTACGCCGCTCTCTGGATCAGCATGGCGCACTGCATCCCCACGTACATGCTCGCGTCGGGGCTCATGGCGGCGGGGATGAACTGGCGCCAGGCCCTCGTCACGATCCTGCTCGGCAACACGATCGTGCTGATCCCGATCCTCCTGAACTCGCACCCGGGAACGAAATACGGCATTCCGTTCCCGGTCTTCGCGCGCGCGGCGTACGGTACCGTCGGCTCGAACCTTCCGGCGCTCATGCGCGCGCTCGTCGCGTGCGGGTGGTTCGGCATCCAGGCCTGGATCGGCGGGGAAGCTCTCCACACGTTCTTCTCCGCGATTCTCCCGGGCTGGAACGGCCTCCTCGGCCCCGGCTTCGCGGGGCACACGACGACCGCGTGGCTCTCGTTCCTCCTGTTCTGGGGAATCAACATCTTCATCATCTACCGGGGAATGGACCTCCTGCGGAAGGTCGAGAACTGGGCCGCGCCGTTTGTTCTCGTGATGACCGCGGTGCTCCTCTACTGGGCGGTCTCGAAGGCGAACGGGCTTGGCCCCCTCCTCGCGCAGCCCGGCAAGTTCTCGACGTTCCGCGAGTTCTTCCCCGTGTTCATCCCGTCGCTCACGGCGATGATCGGCTACTGGGCGACGCTGTCCCTGAACATGCCGGACTTCACGCGGTTCGGGCGCAGTCAGCGGGAGCAGATCCTCGGCCAGGTCGTCGCGCTCCCGACGACCATGTCAGTCTTCGCGGCAATGGGCGTGCTGATCACGAGCGCGACCGTCATCATCTTCGGCCGTGCGATCTGGGACCCCGTGCAGCTGGTCGCGCAGTTCAAGGCGCCGGTCGTCGTCGCGATCTCCATGTTCACCGCCGTCGTCGCGACGCTCGCCGTCAACATCGCGGCGAACGTCGTCTCGCCCGCAAACGACTTTGCCAACGCCTTCCCCCGCGCGATCCGGTTCAAGACCGGCGGACTGATCACCGGGATCATCGGCATTCTCATGCAGCCGTGGAAGCTCCTCGCGGACCC
>JBKJVY010000170.1:0-4868 GCA_046717185.1 Thermoanaerobaculia bacterium | reverse complement strand
CTCTACGCGATCACCCGCGGCATCCTCGAGACGTTCCGGGGCGACTCCATCCGCGGGTTCCTCGTCCCGGGCGTGCTCTCGACCTCGCAGTTCATCGGGCTACTCGCGGCGGCCGCAGCGGTCGGGATGCTCGTGTACCTCTCCCGCCGGCGCCGCGCCGCGGCTTGATCCGCCGCTTCCGGGTCGGCGTCCCGTCGGAAGGCACCCGGCTCGACCTCTTCATCGCCTCCGCCTGCTCGGACCTCTCACGCTCCCGCATCCAGAAGCTCATTGCCGAGGGGGCCGTCCGCCTCGCGGGGTCTTCGGCGAAGCGCGCACACGTCGTCCGCGCGGGAGACGAGGTCGAGGTGGAGGTGCCCGAGCCGCGGACCGCTTCGATCGAGCCGCAGGACATCCCGCTCTCGATCCTCTTCGAGGACGAGCACCTGATCGCGATCGACAAGCCTCCCGGGATCGTCGTCCATCCCTCCCCCGGGCACGACTCGGGCACGCTCGTCAACGCGCTTCTCCATCACGTGCGGGACCTGTCCGGAATCGGCGGCGAGCGGCGGCCGGGAATCGTGCATCGCCTCGACCGCGACACCTCGGGCGTCCTCCTCGTGGCCAAGACCGACCGGGCCCACGCCTCCCTGTCGCGCCAGATGAAGAAGCGCTCGCTCCGCAAGGAGTACCTGGCCCTGGTCGCCGGTCTTCCCCGAGTCCGAAAGGGGGAAGTGGCCCTTCCCGTCGGCCGGGATCCGCGCGACCGCAAGAAGATGCGCGCCTTCCGAAACGTCGAAACCACTCCCGCGGGCGCACGCGAGGCCCGCACGCTCTACGAGATCGAGCGGGAGTGGCCGGAGCTCCGGCTCACGCTTCTCCGGTGCCGGCTCGTCACCGGACGCACGCACCAGATCCGGGTTCACCTGGCCGCGGCCGGGATGCCGATCGTGGGAGATCCGGTGTACGGCCGCCCCCGCTACGATCGCGTCCGGGATCCGGAGCTCTCCCGCCGGCTGTCGGAGTTCCCGCGCCAGGCGCTCCACGCCGAGCGGATCGGCCTTCGCCATCCGGAGTCGAACGAGGACCTCGAGATCGTGGCTCCCGTGCCTGCGGACCTCTCCGCCCTCATCGCCGCGATCGAGCAGGCGCAAGAATCGCGCTGACGGAAACGCCCCTCACCCCAACCCTCTCGCCGCACGCGGGGAGAGGAAGACCCCTCGGCTACGATTTCTTCCGGGGCAGCACGACGACGGGAGGAATCTCTTCCTTCCGCACGGCGGCGTTGAATTCCGCGAGATCCTTTCCGACAACGGCGTCGAGCTCCGCCAGGATCGACGCCAGCTTCGCCCCCACCTCCTTCGAGTAGGCGAGCGCGCCGGCGGTCGGCTTCGAGTCGGCCGACGAGGCGACGACCGCGATCCCCACGATCTGGTGATCGAGGGCCGGCGGGAAGTTCAAGACGTCCTGGTTCGACTTCAGGTCGGGGTTTACGAGCTTCTTCTCGATCTCGGTGAGCCGGTCCGACAGCGTTTTGCCCTTCCCCTTGAGCGCCGTTCCCTTGCCGAGCTTCTCCGCCCGCTCTCCGATTGCCTGGATCTGCGTCTTCGCTTCCCGGATCCGGCCGACGGCGTCGTGGGTCTCTTCGATCTGGTTGCGCAGCTCCGAGAGAAGCCGGAACTGGCCCTTGAGCTCCTCGGGTGTCGCCGCCACGTCCGGATGCGTCCGCACTTCGGCGGGCTGAGTCAGCGTCTCCCCAGCGTACTTGAGCCGGACGGCGTACGTCCCGGGCGCGACCCGTGGTCCCTCGCGCGTCCCCCAGACGACCGCCTTCGGCACGAGCGCGGGACGCACGATCCGCATGTCCCACGCGAGCCGGTTCAATCCCGCCTTGGGCTCGAGCGGCTTGTCGCCCTCCTCCTCTTCGACAGGCAGACCGTCACTCTTGGACTCTTTCTTCAGGCTCGAGTAGGTCCGTAGAACGGTATCTCCGTCGAGAAACTCCACGGTCAGTACGTCCTTCTCCGCCGGCTTCTCCTTCAGCCAGTACGACACGGAGACGCCGTTCGGCGGGTTCTTGCCGGTCGCGCCGCCCGATTCCTCGTCGTCGAATCCGCCCCCGCCCATGCGGACGGCCGGGCGCGGAGGGAAGAGCCGGACGCGGTCGCGCGCGATCTCCGGCCGGAACTCGTGAAGCGGCGTCAGGTCGTCCAGGATCCAGAAGGAACGCCCCTGGGTGGCGACGACGAGGTCCTTCTCCTTGACGGCGAGGTCCGTGATGGGCACGACCGGCAGGTTCGACTGGAAGGGCTGCCAGCTCGCGCCGTCGTCGAACGAGACGTAGAGTCCCGTCTCGGTGCCCGCGTAGAGGAGGCCGCGGCGGGACGGGTCCTCCCGCACGACGCGCGTGAATGCGCCCGAGGGGATACCGCTGTCGATCTTCTTCCACGTCTTGCCGTAGTCGTTCGTCCGGTAGAGGTACGGGCGGAAGTCGTCGAACTTGTACATCGTCGCGGCCACGTACGCGGTCGCCCTGTCGTGGGGAGAGACCTCGACCGAGTTGACCTGGATCCACTCGGGCAGTCCCTTCGGCGTCACGTTCTGCCAGTTCTTGCCCGCATCCCGCGTCACGTGAACGAGCCCGTCGTCCGTACCGACCCAGATCGTTCCCGCCTCGTGAGGCGACTCCATCAGGGCGAAGATGACGTCGTAGACCTCGACCCCGGTGTTGTCCCGCGTGATCGGCCCCCCCGAGTAATCCTGCTTCGCCTTGTCGTTGCGCGTGAGGTCGGGGCTGATCTCTTCCCACGACTGCCCCTCGTCCCGGCTCCTCAGGAGCACCTGGGCCGCGTGGTAGAGCGTGTTCGGGTCGTGCGGTGAGATGAGGATCGGCGCGTTCCACTGGATGCGGTACTTCAGGTCCTTCGGCGCCTGGCCGATCGCGAGCTGCGGCCACGCCATGATCTGCCGCGACTGCCCCGTCCGGTGGTCGTAGCGCGTAATCGAGCCGCCGTAGCATCCGGCGAACACGACGTCCGGGTTCTTCGGTTTCGGGGCAATCCAGCCGCTCTCGCACCCGCCGACGGAGTGCCAGTCGGTTTCGGCGATCCCGCGTCCCCTCCCGCGGGACGCGATTGCGACGGTGGAGTTGTCCTGCTGCGCGCCGTAGACGCGATAGGGGAAGCGGTCGTCGGTCGTGACCCGATAGAACTGGGCGGTCGGCTGGTTCATGATCGAAGACCACGTCCGCCCGCCGTTATAGGAAACGTTTGCGCCGCCGTCGTTCGAGTTGATCATCCGCTGCGGCTCGTCCGGGTCGATCCAGACATCGTGGTTGTCCCCGTGCGGCACCCGGATCGAGTTGAAGGTTCGGCCGCCGTCGGTCGACCGGTAGAAACCGGTGTTCAACGCGTACACGGCCTCGGGGTTCTTCGTGTCGGCGTAGATCCGCGTGTAATACCAGGCGCGCTGCCGCAGCTTGTTCTCGGAGTTGACGCGCGTCCACTTCTCACCGCCGTCGTCGGATCGGTAGACGCCACCCTTGTCCTTCGACTCGATGAGCGCCCAGACGCGCTCCGGTCGCGCCGGCGAAACGGCGATCCCGACCTTCCCGACGATTCCCTCGGGCAGCCCTTCGGCCAACTTCTTCCAGGAGTCGCCGCCGTCGGACGAACGATAGATCCCGCTCTCCGTGCCTCCCGAAACGAGCGCCCACGGCTTCCGGTGAACCTGCCAGAAGCCCGCATACAGGATCCGCGGGTTCGTCGGGTCCATGACGAGGTCGGAGGCGCCCGTCTTGTCGCTCACGAACAGGACCTTCTCCCAGCTCGCTCCGCCGTCCTTCGACCGGAAGATTCCGCGCTCCGCGTTGGGGCCCCAGACGTGCCCGAGCGCGGCGACGTACACGAGATCGGGATTCTTCGGGTGGACCCGCACGCGCGCGATCTGATACGTCTTCTCGAGGCCGACGTTCTTCCACGTCTTCCCCGCGTCAGTCGACTTATACACGCCGTCGCCGTGGGAGACGTTCCCGCGGATCGGCGCCTCCCCCATTCCGACGTAGACGACGTTCGGGTCCGACTCCGCGACGCCGATCCCGCCCACGGAGCCCGTCTTGAAGTCCTTGTCGGACATCGGCTGCCAGTTCGAGCCGCCGTCGGTCGTCTTCCACACGCCGCCGCCCGTGCCGCCGAAGTAGTGCACGAGGGGTTGGCCGCGCACGCCCGCGACGGCAGTCACGCGCCCCCCGCGGTAGGGGCCGATGTTACGGAACTCGAGACCTTCGTAGAGCTTCGCGAGAGAGGTCTCGGAGGGCGCGCCGGGCGTCTTCTTTGGCGTCGCCGCGGGGCAAGGCAGAGAGATCGTGAAGAGAAGAGTTGCGGCCGAAAAACCGGCAAGAGTTCTCAAGCGAACCTCCTCGATTGTCGAAGGCGGATGCCCGGTGGATCTTATTCGCAGGTGAGCAGTCGAGCTATCTGCAAAGTTCTCTTCCCGGCCGCGCCCCAAGCGCGTGAGTCGCCGCGCCGGTCCTAGCGCGGCCGGGCGACAGTGACGCGACCGCCCGAGTACAACTGGAGACCCGCCGAGAGAATCTCGACCGAGTCCCGCAGGTCCGATTCCTTGAGAACGTACGCGATCCGAACCTGGTCGGCGCCCAGATCGGGCGTCGCGTAGAACCCGCGTGCCGGTGAGACCATCACCGTCGCGCCGCCCTTCTGGAAGTCGGTCAGCATCCAGCTCGCGAAGTCGTCCCCGTCGTCGATCGGAAGGCGGGCGACGAAGTAGAACGCGCCCTCCGGCTTCGTCAGGAAGACTCCCGGCACGCTCCGGAGCCCCTCGTAGAGCACGTCGCGGCGGCGCTGGTACTCGGCGACGACGCCGGCGGTGTA
>JBKJVY010000169.1:0-13737 GCA_046717185.1 Thermoanaerobaculia bacterium | reverse complement strand
AGTTCCCGGTAGAGCGTGTCGAGCCGTCCCTCTTCCGCGGCGAGCCCGCGGATCTCCGCACCCTCCGCGCGGACCAGATCGAGGATCCGGGGTCTTTCTCTGGCCGGGCCCGGCACGACCAGCTCGTCGCCCGACCACACGGCGCGGGGAGCGATGGCGCGCACTCTCTCGAGAAGGCTGTTGGAGCACCGGTTCAGCCGCAGCCGCATCACTCCCCGCTCGGCCAGTCTGTCGGAAAGGTCGGCCCGAGAGAGCGTGGCCGCGAGGTGACCTTCGATCAGCAGCGCGAACCGGTCGGCCAGTCTCTCGACGTCCCCGAGCTGGTGGGAGGTAAAGAGAAGCGTGTGCCCCTCGCGCCGGCGGCGGTCCGTCAAGCCATAAAACGCGCACAAGCCGTCGGGGTCGAGCGCCGCGGTCGGCTCGTCGAGGAGGAGCACCGGGGTGTTCGGCAAGACCGCCACCGCGAGCCCCAGGCGCTGAACCATTCCGCCCGAGTAGGTGGCGATCGGGCGGCCTGAGGCGCCGTTCAACGATGCGAAGCGCAGCGCCTCGGCGGTCCGTTGCGGAGGGGAGCCGCGCAGGCGCCGATAGAACTCCAGCGCTTCGAATCCGGTCAGCGTCTCGGGGAACGCCACCCTTTGTGGGAGGAAGGAGATGGCACCGCGGGCATCCGGATCGGTCGCGGGGCGGCCTCCGATCAGAACTCTTCCGGAGGTCGGCCGGAGGAGTCCGGCGGCGGCCTTGAGCGTCGTCGTCTTTCCCGATCCGTTGGGGCCCAAAAGAGCAACCGCCTCGCCCGGCTCGACCTCGAGCGACAGGGAGTCCACGGCGCGCTGTGAGCCGAAGTGTTTGGTGAAAGCCTCGAAACGGATCATCGCCGTCCCTTCGAGAGCGCGGCTGTTCCGAGAGCGAGCGCGGCGGCGGAGACGAGGAGCCCGGCGGCGTCAAGACCCCGCGCGGAGACCGGGGCCCGCGGCACCGCGGCCAGCTCGGGGGGACGCGCCAGGGGAGATCGGTCTTCGACCGTCACCGGCTCCAGAACGGGAAAGGTCCTCTCGGCGGCCCCGAGCGCGGCGGCCGCGAAGCTCCGCGTGAAGAGGTCGGCAGCCGTTAAGTTCCCGCGGAAATGGTCGAAGACCGAGGAAAGGCGATAGGGGCGGTCGCTCCGCCCGTCGCCGTCCAGGTCGGGCTCGTCGTTGTCCGACCAGTAGTTGCCGTCGAACTTCGTGTCGGTCCGCCGCCCGACGAAGGTCAATGGGGTCAGATTCTGGACGAAGGAGTTCCCCTCGAAGCGGTTCTCGGCGCAGGAGTCATAGAGGACGATCGCCGTGTCCGACTCCGCGATGACGTTGCCCCGGAAGACGTTCCGGTACGAGCCTTCCAGGAAGATGCCGCGGGCGTTGTCCGCGATGAGGTTCGACTCGGCTGTAACGTCCTCGCACGCCTTTAAGAGCAGGCCGACCGAGGCAAAGCCCCGGTTGTGGACGAAACGGTTTCGACGGAAAAGGATGCGTTTGGAGTACATGAGCGCCGTCCCGGCGGCCCCGTTCTCGAAGAGGTTGTCCTCGAAGACGTTGTCGTCGGAGAACATGTAGTGGAGGCCGTAGCGCAGGTCGCGCGCGGTGTTGCCGGAAATCTTCCCGTGGGAGGAAGACTGAATGTAGAAGCCGTCACGCACGTCCACGATCGTGTTCCCGGAGAGACGGAATCCCTCGGTGTTCCAGACGTGGATCCCGGAGCCCTTCTCTCCGGGATCTTTTCCGGGAATGCCGCGGATCTCGCAGCGTTCCACGGACGAACCGTTCGCCTGGTAAAAGTAAACGCCGAAAAGGGAGTTACTGATCCGGCAGTCGCGGATCATGGCGTTCGAGGCCGCCACGTGGACCCCGGAAGAATCACGCCCCAGGTCGCCCCCGCCCCGGCCGTCGATGTCGAAGCCTTCGATCGTGACGCCCGCCGCCCGGATCTCGACGACGCTTCCCGCCCCCGAGCCGACGAGGCGCGGCCGGCCGCGCCCCACGAGGCGGACGGGCCGGTCGAGCCGGAGGTCTCCCGTGTAGGTTCCCGGCGGAACTTCCACGGTCGCGCCGGGCGCGGCGCCATCCACCCGCGCCTGGAGCGGCGAAGCGGCGCCGGGACGTCCCTCGAGTGCGAAAAGCAGGAGGAGAGTGAAGACCATCAGCCCGTCGCCTTGAACTCTCCGGTCTCGGCCTTGCCCTGACGCCAGGCCCAGACGACGGCGATGGTGAGAACGAGCGCCACGGCCGCCAGGACGTAGGAGCCCACCGCGGGATACGAGTACACCTCGAAGTTCGCGAGCTTCTTGTGCCCGAAGAGGGGGGGCATGAAAGGAGGAACCTTCACCGCGGCGGTGGGCGCCAGATCGTGTCCGTAGCGGTAGAGCTTGTAGGCGAAGGACCAGAGGGAGAAGAGGCCGAAATAGAGAAAGACCACGAAGACGTCCAGGAGCGAGCTCAACTTCCCGTGAACCGGCGCCCGCAGAAAAAGAAGCGCGAGCGCCCCCACGGCGAAGGGCATCCATTTGAACTCGGTGAAGTCCGCAGTCGTCAGGTCTTTCATCCCGATGTAGTGGTTCAGAAGGTTGATCTCTTTGATGTCCTGCCCACCGTTCCCTCCTTCGAGCTTGTAGGCGTAGATCTCGAGGCGCAGACCGTCGGGATACTGCGGCGCGAACATGGTCATCTTCCAGAGCGGCAGGAAATAGACGGGAAGGAGCAGCAGGGCCGCGGCCACGAGGAGCGCCCGCGGCCCCAGGTCCAGGGAAAGATCCAGGAATCGGTTGCTCCGTTCGAAGAGGACCTTCATCGAATCTCCCTTGGGAACGGGTGGACCTCAGCCCTTTCCCTTTACGATCAAATACCCCTGCATCTCCTGGTGGAGGGCGGAGCAGAAGTTGGTGCAGTAATACGGAAAGACGCCGGGCTTGTCGGCCTTGAAGGTCACCGTCTTGGTCTCGCCCGGATCCACGACCACGTTGATGTTGTAGTCGAGAAGGCCAAAGCCGTGGAGCACGTCGGTCGTCTGCTCGATGTTTGTCAGCGCGACCGTGAGCGTGTCCCCCTGATTGACCTCGATAGCCGTCGGGGTCATCGTGGAGCGCACCAGGACCATCCTGGCGGTCACCTTGTCGCCCTGGCGGCTCAACCCCGCGTCCTTGATGTCCCAGACCGCAAGCGGGTGCTTGCTCTCTTCCTTGGGGTACACCTCGATCGGCTTCAACTTGTCCGCCTTGATGATCTGGGCGTAGTGGGGCTCGGGCTCGGTGAAGGCGTCGTAGAGGATTTTCATCTTCTCTTCGGAGATGTCTATGAGCTGCGAGGACTCGGGCTGCGAGGGGCCCACGGAGAGATGCCGGCCATGCGAGAGTTTGTTCAAGCCGACGAGGTACTTTCCGTCCGGCGCCACCGTGTCCCCTTCGGCGGCGGCGAGATGCCCGATCGAGTAGGACATCGGGACCTTGTCCACGACTTCCCAGGTTCCGAGCTTCCACTTGGCGATGGCGCTGTCCACGAAGAGGGAGGTGTACGCGTAACCGTCCGGTCCGAACTGTGTGTGGAGCGGACCCAGGCCCACCGCCACCTCCGCGTCCTTGATGGACTCGTACTTCAGAACGGGAATCCCGTCCTCTTCCCCCGTGAAGTCCTTGTTACGGATGGCCGTCTGGACCTTCTCGAAGTTGAAGGCGGTCGTCACCCCCTGGAGCTTGCCGGAGATGATGATGTATTTGCCGTCGGGCGATACGTCCACACCGTGCGGGGACTTGCCGCACGGCATCAGATAGACGAGGCCAGTCACTTTTTTCGGATCCAGGACCTTTACGCCGCCAATCGAGTCCCCCTTCCCTTCGGCGAGGGCCTTCTCGGCGGCTTGCCAGTCCACTGCGGCGATGTAGTCCCGGTCGCGCTGCGCGGAGGTCACCTCCAGCTTTCCTGTGGCGCGTTCGGCGTTGTAGGCGCTGAAGAAGATCCAGCCGTTGGAGGCGCCCTTCCCCGCGTCGCCGAGATCATAGTTGAAGGGAGGCATCAGGATCTGGAAGCCCTGAGACATTTCGCCTGTCTTTGGGTCGATCTTCAGCGTGGCGATGACCCCCTTGTAGCTCGTGGCGTAGTTCTCGATCGGTGCCGTCGTGCCCTTCGGGATCGGGATCGAGAAGCGGGAGGCCATGACCGCGTACTCGGTGTTGGGCGTCACGAACGCGGAGGCGTGGTTGCCGGAGATGTTCGGCATCGGCCCGAAAATCTGCTTCGTCTTGAAGTCACGCAGGTCCACGCGGGCCACGCGCCCGTTCATCTCGTTGACGAAGAGCCACCGTCCGTCGTAGTCCCCGTTGGTCTCGGAGAGAGACGGATGGTGCACGTCCCCCCAGGTCAGGCCTCCCAGCATCGCCTTCGACTCGTCGTCGAAGCCGTAGCCTGTGGCGGGATACGGCGTGTAGACGGGAATCGTCGAGAGGTGCCGCATGGAAGGGATTCCGTACACGTAGATCTGTCCGGAGTGTCCGCCCGACGAGAACATGTAGTACTCGTCCAGATCGCCCGGCGCGACGTAGGTCTTCTCCGCCGCGACGGCGAGGTCGGAGGTCCCCCGCGTCCCCTTCTTCGCTCCCGGCGTCTTCGGCGCGCAGAAGATGGCGAGCGCCGCCGTGACGACGAGCGCCGCGACCGCGCCCCAGGTCAAGATCCTCTTTCGATTCTGACTCATGGCTGTCTCCTTTCGAAGGTCACAAACTCTTTGCTTCAACTGCCGCCGGCGGTGTCCGCCGCAGCCGCCTTTTGCGCCTGTTCTTTCTGTTTCTGGTGCTCCGCGAAGGCCTCGTGGAGCTTCTGGACGGCGACCTTCTTCTCCTCGGCCGTCAGGACGATCTGGCGCGAGAGGACGACGGACATCGTCCCCGTCGGCCTCGCCAGGAAGTCGTCCACCGTGACCCCGAAGCGCGACTGGACGTCTTCCACCGCGGTCGAGAGATCCGGGCCGATCTGCGCGGGACTCTTGACGCCGAGCGCGGAGACCGAGTGGCAGACGAAGCAGCCGGTTTTGACGAACCAGGCGCCCGGCCCGGTCTTCATCCTGTTCTCCTCGGCCACCTCCTCGGGCGTCAGGGGATCAGTGCGGGGCGTGCCCGGCCGGTAGTCGGCGGGGACCGGGGCCTTCCTCCAGGACAGGCTGAGCATCGCGAGCGCCTGCGCCTCCTCGGTCGATAGGTGGAAGTTGGGCATGACCGTGTCCGGGACGAGCGCGCGCGGGTCCTTGAAGTGCGCCACGTGCCAGGCGAAGGAGGTCTTCTGCCCCGAGAGCCGCCCGTACTCGTACTGCTCGGAGGCCTTGTCGCCAACATAGGTCAGGTCGGGGCCGATCGTGCCGCCGCGCCCGTTGATGACGTGGCAGGCGCGGCACCCCTTCTCCTTGACGAGGCCCTTCGCGAGGTTGATCGCGTCGGCCCCCGGCGTCTCCCGGTCGTACCGGTGACAGGTGTTGCAGTTCATCTGCATGAGCGCTTTCTTGTTCTCCGCGAGCGAGTAGGCCTCGCCGAGGGCCCCGGAGAGAAGTGGCTCTTCCCAGTGCTCGATCGGGCCGTGCGCCTCAGCCGCGTCGATCGCGTAGCCCTGTCCGCCGTGGCAGGAGGTGCAGCCGAACTCCTCCAAGGGATGGTTCTTCAGAGGCTCCGCCGGATGCGTGCGAAACGGGTTCTCCGCGGCCTCGAAACCCTTCCAGAGCGAGGCCTGGTGACAGGTCACGCAGCGGTCCACGCGGCGCAGGTCCGGCACCCAGATCTGCTGCACACCGGAGGGCACGTCCTTCGCCTTCTCCTTCCCATACTTCTCGGCAACCTGGTTCTTGAAGGCGTACTGGTAGTAGCGCCAGTCGTGCTTGCGGTCGCTCCAGGCAAAAAGGACGGTCGAGGCGACGAGCACCACCCCGACGGCCGCCAGGATGGGGCGGTCTTTCTTGGGATAAGGCGAGTCCGTTCTTTTCTCCATCTCAGATCCTCGTGGGAAGCTCCGGCCATGGCTCCCAGGGCCAGTAGAAGCGCCAGTACGGGCCGCGCAGGAACGTGCCGATCACGGTCAAGACCAGCACGAGGAGCACGACGAGGAGGAAGACGAGGTTCTGTTTCCTGCGGTTGGCCGGAAACCAGACGCCCGCCGCGGCGCCGGGGCTCCGGTCGAGCCACGGCCAGACCGTCAGGAGCGCGATCAAGAAGCCGGGCAGGAGAACGCCGCCCAGAAACGCGCCGTTGACGGTGAAGGAACCGATGCGCACGGTCGTGTTCGTTACGATCTCCTGCAGCCAGAGGAAGTACCAGGGGGCCTTGGCGGGGTTGGGGGTCACGAGCGCGTTCGCCGGTTCCTCGAGCGGCGAGTGGAAGAAGACGGAGAGGATGGAGACGACGGCGACTGTGCCAAGCACTACGATGGCGGCCCGGCGCGTCAAGTCCGGCACCGAGTTGACGGTCAGGTCGGGCGCTTCGAGCGTCGTCGCGCGGACGGAGGGAGAGGTGCCCCGCGCCACCCCCAGGAGCGTGTACGTCTTCGTCTTCGATGGCGGGACTTCGGACTTCTCGGGCAGCAGGACCGCCCGGTCCGCGCGCGCGAGGCCGCCGTCTTTGCGGATGCGCCACATGTGGTACAGGAAGAGGAGACCCAGCGCCGCGGGCAGGAAGAGCACGTGGAGGACGTAGAAGCGGATCAGCGTCGGCTGCTCGATCTCGCGTCCTCCCAGGAGCAGCTCCCGGATCGTCGGCCCCACGACCGGGATCGAAGAGGCGATGTTCGTCCCGACCGTGATCGCCCAGTAGGCGAGTTGGTCCCACGGAAGCAGGTACCCGGTGAAGGAAAGGAAGAGCGTCAGGAGAAACATCGTGACGCCGATCACCCAGTTCCACTGGCGCCGCTGGCTCCGGCCGGTCCCGTTCTTGTAGGCGCCGGTGACGAACACGCGCACCAGGTGCAGGAAGACCGCCGCCACCATCAGGTGCGCCGAGAGGCGGTGCACCGCGCGGATCCAGGCGCCGAAGGTCACGACGTACTCGATGTCCTTGACGGAGGCGTACGCGCGCTCGACGGAGGGGATGTAGAGGAAGAGGAGCGGTAGCCCCGAGACGGTCAGGAGAAGCAGGAGCGCCGCGGAGATCGTCCCGAGCCAGAAGGAGTAGCTCCAGGAGAGCGAGGGCTTGTAGCTCTTGGCGGGGAACCAGTGCAGGAGAAAGTTGGAGACGACCGCGTCTCCCGCCTCCCGGTCGGACGCGGGCCGGAAGCTCCAGAAGCGCTTCGCGTGGACGCCCGGGGCAGAGGCGGACGCGTCCGGTTTCTCTGGGGTGTCGCTCATCTCTTCCTCCTCACGCCAGAGTCAGCCGGAAGTCGCGCTCGACAGCGCGCGCTAGGTCCACGACAAGCTGCCCGTCCTCCGCCGCGAGGGCGAGGTGGTACCAGGCGAGCGGCTTCGGGGAGGGCCCGGAGACGTTGCCGCCGTCCCCGGAGTACTTGGAGCCGTGGCAGGGGCAGAGAAACTGGTGCGTCAGCTTCAGAGGCTTTCCCTCCACCGACCGGGTCTCCGGCTGCGAGAGCGCTTCGGCGCGCACCGTGCACCCCAGGTGTGTACAGACCGCCGAGACAGCGTGGAAGGTGTTCCCCTCCCGGAAGACGAAGAGCCGCTCGTCGGGCAGGAACTTAATCCCGTCGGGAAAGTCGTTCGGCATCCCGAGCTTGACGGTCGTCGGCGCGTCGTAGGAGACGTTGGGGACGAGCGAGCGCATGGCCGCGATTCCCTGGCCGGCCAGCGCGGCCAGGCCTCCGCCGATGCCGAGCTTGACAAAGAACTCGCGGCGGTCCTCGGGTGTCTTCATCGAGGCCTCCTCACGCCGCGCCCGCGGCGAAACGCTCGGTGATCTGGAACTTCTCCATGGTCATGGCGTCGGTTGGGCAGCGGATGGCACACAGGCCGCAGCGGATACACCGCTCATCGTCCTTGACCATCGCTGAAAGAGGCAGGCTGCCCGCCTGGGCCCGCTCGGTCAGCGCCTCGCGCTCGACCTCCGGCAGGTCCAGATCCTCGAAGGGGACGAGCGCCAGGCAGTACTCCGGACAGATGTCCACGCAGCGATTGCAGAGGACGCACTTCTCCGGGTCGTAGATCGTCTGCACGTGGCATATCAGGCAGCGCGCGGCCTGGCGGCGTGCCTCGGCCTCGCCATATCCGGTCTCCACCTCGGCGATTCCCGTCCGGCGGCCCACGGGCAGCGTGGGCGGCGTCTCCCGGTCGAAGAGCTCGAAACCCGCCGCCATCCGGTAGTGGGAAGTGGGGATCTTCTCGATCTCGAGGCGGACCAGGGTCCTCGCGGCCTCGCGGGAGAGGTGCTCGTGCATCGAGCGCGCGGCGCGCTTGCCGTTGGCCACCGCCTCAATCAGGTTTCGGGGCCCGAAGGCCACATCTCCCCCGGCGAAGATCCCGGGAGCGGAGGTGGCGAGCGTTTCCGGGTCCACGCGGATCGTCCCCCCCGGCATCAGCTCGATTCCATCCTCGGGCTTGACGAACGACAGGTCGGCCTTCTGTCCGATCGCGAGGATGCAGCTTTCGGCCTCGAGCATGGTGACCTCGCCCTCGTCGTACTCGGGGGCGAAGCGCCCGCTACTATCGAAGACCGAGCGAACGCGCCGCAGCTCGACCCCCTCCAGCCGGTCCGCGCCGAGGAAGCTCTTCGGTCCGTAGCGGGTGAGAAACTCGATCCCCTCCTTCTTGGCCTCCTCGAACTCCTCGCGCCCCTGCGTGGTCTTCAAGACCGGCATCTCGTCGAAGCTCTCGAGCGAGACGACCGTGACGTGGGTCGCCCCTCCTCGCAGCGCGGCGCGAGCGGAGTCGAGGGCCTCCTTCATCCGGGCGTCCCCCTCCCCCTCGACCCGTTCGAGCTCCTCCATCAGATCTCTTGGCCCCAGGCGCAGCGCCGTGCGCGCGGCGTCGAACGCCACGAAGCCGCCTCCGATGACGACGACGCGGCTGCCCAGGTCCATCCGGTAGCCCCGGTTGACGTTCAAGAGGTAGTCCACCGCCTTGACGACGCCGTCCAGCCCGACGCCGGGGACCTGGAGGTCTCTCCCCTTGGAGACGCCGACCGAGAGAAAGACCGAGTCGAATCCTTGCTGCTTGAGCTCTCTCAAGCCGAAAGTCTCAGAGAGAGGCCTCTTGAGATCGAGCGTCACGCCGAGCGAGAGGATCTTGTCTATCTCCGCGCGGATCAGTGTGCGCGGGAGGCGATACTCGGGGATCCCGAACCGCATCATGCCGCCCGGCTCCTCGGCCGCCTCGAAGACGGTGACGGCGTAACCCAGGAGCGCCAGGTCGTGCGCCGCGGAGAGACCGGCGGGGCCCGCGCCGATCACGGCGACTTTCGGCGCCGTCGCGGAGCCCGCGCGAGAGGAGCCGGGAGGACCAGAGCCGGGATGAACAGGAAGGTGGCCGGCATAACGGTTCCCTTCCTCCACTAGCGTTTCCCGCAGCCGGTCCTGCGTGTCGGGGCGTACCGACTCGACCCCGTACTTCTCGGTGACGAACCGCTTCAAAGCGCGGATCGAGATCGGTGCGTCAATCGAGCCTCGGCGGCAGGCGTCCTCGCATGGCGCCGCGCAGACCCTTCCGCAGACCGACGCGAAGGGATTGGGCGCTCGTGCGACGAGGTAGGCCTCCTCGTCCCGCCCCTCGGCGATCAACTGGACATAGCGCCCCGCGTCGGTGGCCACGGGGCAGCCCATCTGGCACTTCACCTGGGCCTTCCAGTGGGCGATGTCGGGCAGGCGCGTCGCGATCCTCATGATGCCCTCTGTCGAGCCGGACGAGCTCGCCCGGACTGCCCGTACTCGGCCGCCCGCCGCGTCTCCACGGACGGGAAGCGATAGTGCCCTCCGGGAGTGCGGAGGGCCTTGAGCAGTCCCAGCCGCGCCCATCGGGTGACGGTGGAAACGGAGACGCCGAAGAGGCGGGAGACCTCGCGCCGGGAAAGGAAGTTACTCTCCTCCGCGGAGCCGTCGGAACGGGTCGGAGCGAGCTCGTCGTTCACGTCCGGATCGCCCACCGCGTCTCCACGCCGCTACGGTCGTCCGGCTCGGGACTTCGCGGTATGACCGGTGTCATGTCCCCGAGCGCTTTCCCCCTTTTTCCCTCTTTGCGCCGTTCGCGCGGTTTTGTGGCAACTTGCCCGCCTTCGGTTCGGCGCGCCCGAGCCCTGGTACTTTCAGGGAACATCAAGGCTCTTTGTAGGCGCCACCGCGGCTCACCCACATGATGCAAATGGATCAATTCGCTCAACGGACTCGTTTCGGGTTGGTATCGCCAGAATGCCAAAGCGTCCGCAAACCGGGCGGGCGGGCCTGGCCTGGCTCAAGCAAGTCAGATCGAGCGGCTCGCGAACGCCCAAAGGCGGGGGAACCGGCGTGGCTCCAGTTCTCCATCACACCGCCATTCCCGGGGAGCCGCTATCTCTGCGGCGGACCGTCCTGCACCTCGCGGAGCCTGCGCTCCACGGAAGGAGGACATCGCCGGTCGGAGAACAGAGAGTATCCCCCGCGCGCGCGCCGATCCCGGTCGTCGCGGAGCAGCCGGCCGAGCGCTACTCGACCCAGCGCGCCAGGAAGAGGTTGGTCTCGCGGCCCTTCGGGTTCGCGCGGTTCGAGCCCCAGACCAGCCACTTTCCGTCGCCGGAAAACTGCGGGAAGCCGTCGAAGCCGGGCGCGGTCGTCACGCGCTCGGGGGCGCCGCCGTTCTTGTCCATCAGCCACAGGTCGAACTCGCGCCCGTCCCCTGAACCCGCGTTGGAGCTGTAGATGATCCGTTTTCCGTCGGGGTGGAAGTACGGGCAGAAGTTCGCGGCGCCGTTCGACGTTAACTGCCGCGCGCCGGTTCCGTCGGCCTTCGCGAGGAAGAGCTCGAGCGCCGTGGGGCGCACGAGACCCTTCGACAGGAGGTCCCGGAACTCGGCGAGCGCGGCGCCGGTCGGCCGGCTGGCGCGCCACACGATCTCCGAGCAGTCGGGGCTGTAGAACGCGCCACCGTCGTACCCGGGCGCGCTCGTCAGACGCTTGACTCTCCCGCTCTCGGACATCTCGTAGAGGTCGAGGTCGCCGTCCCGCGCGGAGGTGAAGACAAGCTTCCCCCCCTTCGGGCACCACGTCGCCTCCGCGTCGTAGCCGGGTGTCTGCGTGAGCCGCCGGGCCTGCGATCCGTCGGGCATCGCCTCGAAGAGATCGTAGCCCGCGTACACGGCCCAGACGTAGCCCTTCGAGCGGTCGGGCGCGGGCGGGCACTCCGCTCCCGCTGCCTCGGTCGACGCGTACACGATCCGGTCGCCCTGCGGGTACCGGAAGTAGCCGCACGTGGTGCGTCCCTTTCCACTCGAAACTCTCTTCGTTTCACCCGTCGCGAGCTCCATGACGAACTGCTGGTCGCAGGACCCGGCGGGCGGCGTGGACTGGTAAATCAACTTCGTCCCGTCGGGTGAGAAGTAGGCCTCGGCGTTCTCGCCGCCGAACGTGAGCTGCCGTACGTCCTCGAGGTGGCGCTCGCCGTCGAAGCGCGCCTCGAACGGTTTGCCGGCCTCGATCCCGGACGACGTTTTCGCGGCCGGCGGCGGATGGGCGGGCGCGGCCGTACCCGGCTCCGCTCCACGCCGCTCTCCGAGGGTCGCCCGCAGCGTCACGCGCCGGCCATTGCGCAGCACGACGACGTCGACCGTCTCGCCCGGCTTGTTGTCCTGCAGCGCGAACGTCATGTCGTAGAGGTTCTCGATCTTCGTGCCCGCCATCTCGACGATGCGGTCCCCGCCCCGGATTCCTGCGCGGTCCGCGGGCCCACCGGGCCGCACGTCGCCGAGCAGCACGCCGCCTTTCGAGTCCTCCATCGCCCGGTAGTCGGGGATCGTGCCCAGATACGCTCCGTAGCCGCGGCTGTCGCCCTGCATGGCCGGCGCCGCGGAGGCGACCGCGTAGGTCGGCGTGAGCTTGCCGAGCGCGAGCTGTTCGGCGAGAAGCGCCGTCATCTCCGCGACGCGCGCGCCGCCGGCGAAGTTGACCGAGCCGGCGTCGTCGTCGGGCGTGTGGTAGCGCTCGTGCGCGCCCGTGAAGAAGTGGACGACCGGGACCTTCGCCGCGTAAAAGCTCGTCTGGTCGGACGGGCCGTATCCGTCGCCTTTCGACGTGAGTTTCAGGCCGAGCGGCCTTCCGACCGATTCGAGCGCCGCCGTCCACTCGGGCGCCGACGCCGCTCCGAACGCGATCAGCTGGTCGTCGCGCAGGCGCCCGACCATGTCCAGGTTGACCATCGCGCGAACCCGGTCGAGCGTCATCGGAGAATGCGCAACGAAGTACGACGAGCCGGCGATACCCGACTCCTCTCCCGAGAAGAGAACGAAGTAGACGGTACGCCGGTTGCGGGCGTTCTTCACGAGCTCCTTCAGCCGCGCCGCCGCCGCGAGCACGGCAGCCGTTCCCGACGCGTTGTCGTCGGCGCCGTTGTGGATCTCGCGCTCGTTCGGTTTCATCGAGCCGTTTCCGCCATACCCGAGGTGGTCGTAGTGCGCGCCGACGACGATCGCGTCCTTCGCGAGCTCACCCCTTCCGGGCAGTTTCGCCGCCACGTTCGCGGTCTGCACATGCGTCGAGTCGAGCGCGACGCGGCCCGTCACCCGGACGCCGGCGGAGGCGAGCGAGCGCGGCTTGACGTCGGCGTCCACCGCCTTCTGGAAACTGAGAAGGTCGACGCCGGCGCGCACGAGCCACTTCGCGGCTAACGCGCGCTTCACCTGGATCACGGGGATGCCGGCGGCGCTTTCCGGACCGTCGTTGCCAAGCACCGGGAGACGATCCTGCTCGGGCTCCTGGAGCGGTCCGGTGACGAAAACGACCGCGACTGCGCCGGCCTCGCGGGCGCGGTGGACCTTGTACCGGATCGCGGACCAGCGGCTCGGGCGTCGCCCGTCGAAGCGCGAGGCGTCGTCCTTTTCCTGGGGCTCGTACCGCAGCATGAGCGCGACCTTGCCGCGAAGGTCGACAGAGGAGATCTCCTGGTACGACAGCGCCGGCGCCTCGATTCCGTAGCCGACGAAGGCGAGGTCGCCGTCGAACGGGCCGGAGCTCGAACAGGCGAGCGGGGTCCAGTCGTCCGCCGACGCTCCGGCGAGCTCGTTTCCTTGAGCGCGGCGGACGCCGATCTTCACCGGGAACTGCTGGCGGTAACCTCCGGGGAACGCCGGCGCGAGGCCGAGCTCCCTCAGGCGGCGCTCGATCCAGTCGGCGGCGCGTCCGATCCCCTGCGTCCCCAGGCCGCGCCCCTCCATCTCGTCGGACGCGAGAACCCGCACGTCCTTCTCGAACCGCTCCGCGAGCCGGGAGGTTGCCGCAGGCGGACCTGCGGAGGCGAGAAGGACGAGAGACACCGCGGCCAGGTTGCTCGTTTTCTTCCGGGACATGGATCTCCTTTGGGCCGGGCGAGGGTACCGCAACCGCGGAACGTGACTCAGGCGGGGAGAGACCGGGCGACTTCGACCAGCGGCCGTGGCGCCAGGAACGGACGCGCGGTGACCTCCACGTGCGGCGGATTGAGGAGGTGCTTCTTCACGCTGCACTGCTCGATCGCGCGCACGATCGCTTCCCGGTAGTTCTCCGGAAACTCTGGAGGAAGCGCGAGCTCGATCGAGACATGGGTGACGAGCTTCGATGCCGGGTCTTTCTCCGT
>JBKJVY010000168.1:0-6246 GCA_046717185.1 Thermoanaerobaculia bacterium | reverse complement strand
TCGCCGGCGGCGCCCCGCGCCCCCCCCCGGCGCCTCGGTAAGGAACGGCTCGGCGGAAAAGGCGCCGGGCTCGCCGAGATGACCGCCCTCGGGATCCCGGTCCCGCCGGGGTTCACGATCGACACGTCGGTGTGTCTCGACTACATCCGGACCCGGGATCTCGAAGGCGTGAAGCCGGAAGTCGAGGAGGCCCTTGCACGAGTCGAGCGGGCGACGGCCCGGAAGTTCGGGGACCCGACGAACCCGCTCCTCGTCTCGGTGCGGTCGGGAGCGCGCTCCTCGATGCCCGGGATGATGGACACGATCCTGAACCTCGGCCTGACGTCGGCCGCGGTGGCGGGCCTCGCGGAGGCGTCCGGAGAGCGTTTTGCCCTCGACTGCCGGCGGCGGTTTCTCCAGATGTATTCCGCGATCGTTCTCGGTCTCCCGCGGGAGGCGTTCGAGGAATTCCTGACGCGTCGCCGCGCCGAGAAGAACGCGGCGTCGGACGCGGACCTGACGGCGGAGGATCTGCGCTGGGTTGTGCTGCGCTACGAGGAGCTCGTGCAAAAGCACACGGACGCACCTTTTCCGGACGAGCCGCGCGAGCAACTGTGGGGCGCCATCGGCGCGGTCTTCCGGTCGTGGGACAACGACCGCGCGAAGGAATACCGCCGTCTCTACCGCATCCCCGAGGAGTGGGGCACGGCCGTCAACGTGCAGGCCATGGTCTTCGGAAACCGGGGGGAGCGCTCGGCGACTGGGGTCGCCTTCACGCGGGACCCGGCGAGCGGTGAGAAGCGTTTCTACGGGGAGTTCCTGCCCAACGCCCAGGGAGAGGACGTCGTCGCGGGGATTCGCACCCCGCGGCCGCTCGCCTCCGACGGGTCGGGGACCTCGCTCGAGGAGACGATGCCGGAGGCGTACGCGGGGCTTCTTTCCGTGCGCGACCTCGTCGAGAAGAGCTTCCGCGACATGCAGGACCTGGAGTTCACGATCGAGGACGGCCGCCTCTACCTCCTCCAGACGCGCAACGGCAAGCGGACCGGGTTCGCTGCCGTGCGGATCGCAACCGAGATGGTGGCCGAGGGCCTGATCAGCGAGGACGAGGCGGTCGGCCGCGTCGAGCCCGAGCAGCTCGTTCAGCTCCTCGCGCCCGTCTTCCCTTCGCGCGAGAAGGAGGACGCGGTCAAGAGCGGTCGCCTGCTCGCGAAGGGGCTGCCGGCCGGCCCCGGCGCTGCGTGCGGCCGTATCGCGTTCACCGCTCCGCGGGCGGTCGAGATGGCGGGGAAGGGCGACCCGGTCCTTCTCGTGCGCGTCGAGACGTCCCCCGAGGACATCGCCGGGATGAACGCGGCCGCGGGGATTCTGACGACGCGGGGGGGCGCGACCTCGCACGCCGCGGTCGTCGCGCGGGGGATGGGCAAGACGTGCGTCGTCGGCGCGGGTGAGATCACGGTAAACGAAGAGCGCCGGGAGCTCTCCGCGCGCGATCTCTCGGCGAAGGAGGGGGACTTCCTCTCGCTCGACGGGACGACGGGCGAGGTGATCCTCGGGAAGCTGCCGACCGAGCCTTCGGAGATCCTCCGGGTGCTCATCGACCGCTCGCTCGAGCCGGAGAAGTCCCCTCTCTTCGGCGCCTTCACTCGGCTCCTCGAGTGGGCGGACCGGCTTCGCCGCCTGGGCGTCCGCGCGAACGCCGACACGCCGACCGACGCCCGCGTCGCGCGGCTCTTCGGCGCGGAGGGGATCGGCCTCTGCCGCACCGAGCACATGTTCTTCGGCGAGAACCGGATCGGCGCCGTGCGGCAGATGATCGTGGCGGAGTCGGAGGAGGCGCGCCGCGCCGCGCTCGCAAAGCTCCTTCCGATGCAGCGCGAGGACTTCGTCGGCATCTTCCGCGAGATGGGGGAGAGGCCGGTCACGATCCGGCTCCTCGACCCGCCTCTCCACGAGTTCCTGCCGCACGAGGAGGAGGCCGTTCGAAAGACCGCCGCCGACCTCGGGATCTCTCCGGAGAAGCTCCGCGAAAGGGTCCGCGCGCTCTCCGAGTCGAACCCGATGCTCGGCCACCGCGGTTGCCGGCTCGGCATCACGTATCCCGAGATCTACGAGACGCAGGTCCGCGCGATCTTCGAGGCGGCAGTCGCGGCGCGCCGCGAGGGGCTCTCCCCGGTGCCGGAGGTGATGATCCCGCTCGTCGGCACGAAGGGAGAGTTCGACCGGCTGAAGGTGCTCGTGGACGACACGGCCCGGCAGGTTAGTCGGGAGAGCGGTGAGACCTTCTCGTACCACGTCGGCACGATGATCGAGATCCCGCGGGCGGCCTTGCGCGCCGCCGAGATCGCGGAGAACTGCGACTTCTTCTCCTTCGGCACGAACGACCTCACCCAGATGACGTACGGCTACTCGCGCGACGACGCGGCCTCCTTCCTCCCGGCGTACATCGAAGCCGGGATCCTTCCGGACGACCCGTTCTCGACGATCGATCAGCCGGGGGTCGGGGAGCTCGTCACGATCGCGACGAAGCGCGGCCGCGAAGTGCGGGCGAATCTCAAGGTCGGCGTCTGCGGCGAGCACGGCGGCGATCCGCGCTCGATCCGGTTCTTCCACGACGCCGGCCTCGACTACGTCTCCTGCTCGCCCTTCCGCGTCGCGGTGGCCCGGCTGGCGGCCGCGCACGCGGTACTCGCGGGGCACTCCGGGGTCTCCTCGACGGCATGAGCGTCCTCGTTGCGACGCTTCTTCTTCTGATGGCCGCGCGCTCCCCGGAGGGTTCCGCCGCGTTGGACCCCGCCGAGCCCGCCGAGCTCGTTCTCTTCTCCGCGAAGATCTGGACGGGGGAGAGCGCCCTTCCTGAGGCGAGCGCGCTCGCCGCTCGCGGGGGCCGCATCGTCGCCATGGGGAGCGACGCGGATGTGGGAAAGCTCCGCGGGCCGAAGACGGTCGTGGTCAACGGGAAGGGGCGCCGGGTCGCGCCGGGCTTCATCGACTCTCACACGCACATGTCGATGGGCGGCTTCAACCGGCTCGGCGTGGATCTGCGGCACACGAAGAACCCCGCGGACTTCACTCGGAAACTGGCGGCGTTCGCGAAAACGCGACCGGCCGGCCTCTGGATGACCGACGGCGCGTGGGACCACCAGGTGTGGGCAGACCCGTCCCTTCCGACGCGCGCCCTGCTCGATCCCGCGACGGGCGACCGGCCCGCCTGCCTCTCCCGCACCGACGGCCACATGGCCGTCTGCAACAGCCGCGCTCTTCTGCTCGCGAAGGTCTCGCGGGAGACGCCCGATCCGCCCGGCGGAGTGATCGTCCGGGACTCCCGGGGTGAGCCGACGGGAGTTCTGAAAGACGCCGCGATGGACCTCGTGTGGGCAGTACGGCCCGCGCGGACGGCCCGGGAGGTCGAGGAGGCTCTCCGTACCGCCGTCCGGCACGCGGCCGAGAACGGCGTCACGTCGGTTCAGGATCTCCCCGGCAACCCGGCGGACCTGGACGCCTGGGAGACGCTCCGCCGCGAGGGGAAGCTCACGGTGCGGGTCGACTATCGGCCCTCCCTCTCCGAGTGGGAGAAGGCCCGCGACCGGCGGGCGGCGATGAAGAACGACGAGTGGCTGCGGATCGGCGGGGTGAAGGGTTACGTAGACGGGTCGCTGGGATCGTCGACTGCGCTCTTCTACGAGCCCTACTCGGATCAGACGGGGAGGGATCTGACCCCCGCCGGGGGTCAGACCCCATACGGCGTCTACGCGAGCGAGGCGATCCCGCTCGAGAAGCTCGAGTCGCGGGTCGCGGCGGCCGACGCCGCGGGCCTTCAGGTCGAGGTCCACGCCATCGGCGATCGAGCGAACGCAGAGCTTCTGGACGTCTTCGAGCGTGTCGCGAAGAAGAACGGCGCGAAGGACCGGCGTTTCCGGATCGAGCACGCGCAGCACCTGCGCCGCCAGGACATTGCGCGCTTCGCGAAGCTCGGCGTCATCGCCTCGATGCAGCCGTACCACGCCGTCGACGACGGTCGGTGGGCGGAGAAGCGGATCGGGCTCGAGCGCAGCCGGACGACCTACGCGTTCCGGTCGCTCCTGGACGCCGGCGCCGAGCTCGTATTCGGCTCCGACTGGGACGTCGCGCCGCTGTCGCCGATCACCGGAATCGACGCCGCGGTCAACCGGCGGACTCTCGACGGAAAGAACCCGAAGGGGTGGATCCCCGAGCAGAAGATCCGCGTGGAGGAGGCGCTCCGGGCGTACACGACGACCGCAGCCCGAGCCGCTTTCGCAGAAAAGGAGAAGGGCTCGCTCGCGGTCGGGAAGCTCGCCGACTTCGTTGTCCTTTCGCGCGACCTCCTCTCGATCCCGCCGCACGAGATCTCCGATACCCGCGTCGACGCGACGATCGTCGGCGGGCGGATCGTGTACTCCCGTTAGAGGAGAGCGCGTGCGGCGTAAACTCCCGCGGTGCCGAAAATCCACCGTCTGCCCGGCGACGTCATCGACCGGATCGCCGCCGGCGAGGTCGTCGAGCGGCCCGCTTCCGTCGTCAAGGAGCTCGTCGAGAACGCCCTCGACTCGGGCGCGACCCGCCTCGAAGTCGAGATCGACGGCGGAGGGATCCGACGCATTCTCGTGCGCGACGACGGCTGCGGGATGTCGCCCGAGGACGCCCGCCTCGCTCTCGAACGGCACGCGACGTCGAAGATTTCCTCCGACGAGGATCTCGTCTCCGTCGCGAGCTATGGCTTCCGCGGGGAGGCCCTTCCGTCGATCGCGTCGGTTTCGCGCCTGAC
This sequence comes from Thermoanaerobaculia bacterium, assembly GCA_046717185.1. Lineage (GTDB taxonomy): Bacteria > Acidobacteriota > Thermoanaerobaculia > UBA5066 > Gp7-AA6 > Gp7-AA6. Next base: position 1,481 of record JBKJVY010000168.1, on the reverse strand, counting down.
GCTCACGACGTCCGACGGATCTTCCCCGGAAGCGCACCGGCTGCGCATCGAGTTCGGGCGACCCCCGCTCGAGGAGCCCGCCGCCCGCCCGCGGGGGACGGACGTCCTCGTCGAAGAGCTCTTCTCGCACACCCCTGCCCGGCGGAAGTTCCTCGCTTCGCCCGAGGCGGAGGGGCGCGCCGCGGCCGCGGCGGTGACGCGCGCCGCGCTTTCGAACCCATCCGTCGCGTTCTCAATGCGGTCCGGCACGCGCCAGACTCTCGACCTTCCGTCCGCCGTGGACCGGTCCGCGAGAATCCTTCAACTCTTCGGCCGGGAGACGCTCGGCGAGATCGAGTCCTTCGAGGCGAGAGCCGGCCCGCTCCGGGTCCTCGGGTACGTGACGCGGGGCTCCGTCACGTTTCCGACGCGCCGATTCCAGTACGTCTTCGTCGATGGACGGCCGGTCGAGGACCGGGCGATCTCGCGGGCGATCCTCCAGGCGTCGCGCGAAGCGATCCGGACCGACCGGCATCCCGGCGTCTTCCTTTTCCTCTCGTCCGGGGCGGGCGCGGTCGACGTGAACGTCTCGCCGGCAAAAACCCAGGTCCGGTTCGCCGACGCGGGGACGGCGTTCAAGCTCGTCTTCCACGCCGTCCACTCGGCGCTGCTCGCGGGGAAGGAGGAGCGTCGCCTGAAAATGGTTCCGATGGGAGCCGGCTTATCGGAGCCGCAGAGCGACTACGGTATCGAGGCCGGGCCTGCGGCGGCGCCGGGCAGCCCGGTGGGATTGCCTCCCATCCCGAAGACCGAATCCCCCCCGACGGTACCGGCGGACAAGAGGCCGCCGGATCTCGTTGCGATCGGTCAGCACCGCGAGTCGTTCCTTCTCGCGTCGGGCGAGGAAGGGCTGCTCGTGATCGACCAGCACGCGGCGCACGAGCGGATCCTCTATGAGCGCATTCGCGACCGCGTGGCGTCCGGCCGGATGCTTTCTCAGCGGCTCCTCCTGCGCGCGCTCTTCGAGGCAACGCCCGAAGAGGCGGAGACGCTGGCGGCCCGGTTCGGAGATCTCACTTCGGCCGGCTTCGAGATCGAACCGATGTCGGGCCGGTCTTACGCAATTGCGGCCCTGCCGGCCGAGGCGACCGACCGCGAGCCGGGTGAAACTCTCCGGGAAGTTCTCGCGGGTCTCGCCGAGACCGGAGATCCCGATCCTGAGCGACGGCGCGACCGGATGGCCGCGGCAATCGCGTGCCGCTCCGCCGTCACGATCCGTTACCACCTCGCGCCGGAGGAGATTCGGCGTCTCCTCTCCGATTGGATGAAAGCGGGGGACCGATTCACCTGCCCGCACGGCCGGCCGGTCGTCCTTCTCATGACCGACGAGGATCTGGAGAAGTACTTCAAGAGAAGATAGCCGTCACAGCCGGGAACAAGGGCACGGGAAGAAGGAGGTTCGACGAATGAACCGAAGAGCCTTTTTCGAAGGGATGGCTGCC